>CAKKQG010000044.1 GCA_919901875.1 Anaerolineales bacterium | reverse complement strand
AATGCGCTTGTTCACTCGCGAAGGCGTGGGGCAAAAACGAATTGATTGGGGGAATAAGGTGATAGAAGAGACGAAGAACGTCTGAGGCACGGATTACGCAATACGCTCTTCACGTATCACTCTTCACGCATCACCCCACCCTCGGCATCTCCAACAACAACACCTCTAACGCCAGTCTTGCGTTTGCGTTTCGCATCAGCGCGATGTTGGTGCGCTGAATAGAATCTACGACTTTGCTTGAGGCATCTAAGCCGACGTGCGCCGCGGTGCGCTGCAACATTTCAAGTTGATCAATGTTGATCGGTAATGTCGTTGCATTGGAAGCGATCAGCATCACATCGCGCCACCAACCGATCCACAAATCCAACGCCTCTTTCATCAGATCACGATCCCGATATAACTTCTCGGCGTAAGCGAATCGTTGAAGGCGCGATCCATGAATCAGATCGCGCAACTCGTCCAAGCGCTGCTCGCGCCGCTCCAGAATCGACTCGTCGGCCGTCACCGCCCACCCCAGCCGCCCACCGCACAGCCGCGCCAACAACTCGGCGCGATCACTTGGCATAGCCCAGCGACTCGTCAACGCATTTTGAATCATCATCATCGGCAACGGCTTGAGCATGATCACTTCACATCGAGATTTAATTGTCTCTAAAAGCATTTCGGGAACATCCGTCGTCAAGATCAACAGCGCGTTACCCGGCGGCTCTTCGAGCGTTTTCAAAAAAGCATTGGACGATTCTTCGTTGGCGGTTTCAAAGTTTGTGATCAACACCACCTTGCGACTCGCCTCAACCGGTTTGAGATTCAACGCCCGGATCAACTCGCGGATTCGATCCACAACAATCTTCTCGGTCTTAACCACCTTGCCGCTGACCAACGGCGCAACCGTGATCACATCAGGATGATTCCCGGCGTCAATCAACCTGCACCAGCGACATTCGCCACACGGCGCGTTTGTATTTTGGCACAACACCGCTTTGATAAAGGCAATCGCCAACGTGCGTTTGCCCACACCTGCCGCACCGGCGATGAGATAGGCATGACGCAAGCGATCTGTTTTGATATCGCGCATCAACGAGTTAACTTGGTGTTCGTGACCGATGAGATTCCAGTTAGACATTCTCTAAAACATGAACGGGGGAAAGGGATGAAGGGGATGAAATATAATCATCCCCTTCATCCGTTCATCCCCTTCGTCTTTAATCTTTCAATTCGATGAACAACTTCTCCCCACACCACATCACGCCGCCAATCTTTGCGCCAGTGAGTCAAACACGTCATCGCCCGGCTCGCCCACTCCTTCGCTTCTTTTATTTCCTTCGTTTCCCATTCATAAAATTTTGAGAGCTCGATACACGGTTCGGGATTAGTCGAATCGAGATCAGCCCACGACTCCCAAAGTGATACCGCCTCGGCGCGGCGATTTTCTTTTTTAAGAAATGCCCCATACCGTTGATACAACACCAGAGCCGCCGCGTCGGTCAGCCGTCTTTGCCGCGCAGCGTTGTACGCCGCTTCAGCCTCGTCGGCGCGCGCGTTATCATCGTGCCACAAAGCCAGTCGCAAACATTCGTCGCCGGATCGTTTCGGCGTGAGCGGGTCGGCAAAAATATCTACGATGTGCGAAGCCAGCGCGGTCATCGAAAGAATATCTTGCGCGTTGTGATAGATCACGCGCTTCATTTCATTGGCGTCGCCTGTTTGCAAATACTCCACATACATCTGCGGGATCAACATCCCCGGCACATCGTCCTCGCCGCGTTCACTGCCCAGCACCGTTTTCTCCAATGTGCCGAGCGAACAATTTTCATACTGTCCGCGCCACAAGCGGCGGGCAAACGGCAGCAGATCAAGATTTGGCATGGCGCGGAAATTGAATCGGCGGCGCGAGAGGATGAATCGGGATTCGACAATCGGCACGTCAAACGAGCGCCCGTTGTAGGTGACAACGCCGATTCGATCCTTCAACGCAGATTCGAGACCGGACAGCATCGCCGCTTCTTCCGACGGATCGCGCAAAAAATATTGGCGCAGGATATAACGATCCTCTTCGATGACGCCGACTCCGATTAAGAAGGCGAGTGTGCCGGTTCCTCCGGCAAGCCCTGTGGTTTCAATATCGAAAAAGGCGAACTTGGAGAGATCATCAATTTCTTTTTGACTCAAGCGGATGGTTGTGGCGAGATCACATTGAAGCCAGTCGCCTAAAGATCGAATGCCATGTTTGTGATCGAGATCGTAAGCATTCTCGATCACGAAATACGATCCGTGTTTGGTTTGCTCTTCGCGCCCGTTGACCAGCGATTCAATCGGCGCGGGAACAGAGTCAAGTTGACGCGCGGCGGGAGCGAATGGCGGCATCCCCTTAGCGCCACGCTGCACGCCGAGACGGCGCAACCGTTGGCGGAGGTCGTTGTTAATCACGGGCATGAGTCAATTATACGCAATACGCAATACGAAATACGTATTCCGTATTGCGTATTCCGTATCTATTTGTGCAATATCAGCAGCAGTCTATCTATCGCCGCCAGAATCTCGTCGGCGTTGGGGAAACGTTCTTGCGGTTCGCGCGAGAGGAGGCGCATGAGGAACTCTTCGACATCGGGTGACAGATCGGGCAGGAAGACTCGCGGGGCGAGCGGCGCGCCTTGCAGTTGTTGAGCGATGCTGAGTTCTTCCGTCTCGGCGTGAAAAGGGTGCGAGCCGACGAGCGCTTCGTAAAGTAAAACACCCAAAGAGAATTGATCGCACAACGGTGTTGCCGATTCGCCGCGCAGTTGTTCGGGGGCGCGATAGGCGGAGGGAAGTTCACTACCGGGAGGGAAAAGGGGAGAGCGCGAAATGCGGGCGTGACCGTTGTTGAAGACAAAACATTCAGGGCGCAGATCGCCATGTGTCACGTTGTGGCGATGGGCGTGATCCATTGCATCTACCATTTCGCGCAACCAACGCAAGCCTAGTTGAGGCGAAACCCGTCCACCATTTTCAACAAGCCATTGCGACCAGGTTTGCCCGTTGGGTCGCTCGCCGACGTAAGCGATCATGCCGCCGGTTCTCTCGATCACTTCACGTCCGGGAACCAGGCGAGGGTGTGTGAGGCGGCACCACTCACTCGCCAAATGAGCGAATTGAATCCGTTGTTGAGGGCTGATCTCGTTGCCAAGAACTTGGATGACGAGAGGCACACTGCTCATGTTATGAATTGAGAGCGTATCGCCATTACGCAAGGCAGAATAGATAGCGCCGAATTCGTCGGCGGCAATGGTTTTGTCGAGGCGATAATTGCCCAACATGCGCTCGTGCAAATTGAGATGTGCCGGACCGACGAGCGCGGCAATGGCGTGAGATCGTTTGCGGAAAATGGGTCCCACTTCACGGGCATCCGAGTGTTCCAAATTGCGGCGGGTCACTGCTTCGGGCGCCACAAACGCCACCTGCGCTCCGCGCACACCGCGCACACCGGCGATCAATCCGCGCACGCCAAGCCCGTCAATCACGGCAATGAGCGTGAGGTCAATGATCGCCCGATGATTGGGCGCTTCCCTCAAAAATTGATAGAGAGTGATCTGGGCATCAATCGCCGTGTCTGCCGCCAACTTTCCAGCGAAGGCAATCAACCACACGTCGGCTTCTCGATCTTCGAGAGTCTCCAAGTTGATCGCCGGACCCAAGAAGAGTTCTGTGCCTTCGCTGCCGACGATCACTTCGAGCGGCACCGGACCCGGCATGATGTCGGCGTAGCGTCGGGCGGATTCGCCGACGCTGTGAATCTGTTCGTCGGTATCCACCGGATCATAATGGGTGGTGATCAATTTCTTGACCCGCGCCTTCTGAGCGATCTCCACGCCGATCATTGCCGAGGAGTGACCCCAATCCGCTTTAGACAGGAGAACGTCACGCAATGAAAACTGACAATCAAACACCAAGGCATCGGCGTCAGAAAAGAATTCGATGAAGCGACCTAACCCTTCGTCGTCAAGCGATTTATACTCGCCGTCAGAGGCAAAGACAAAGACGCTCTCACCATCGTCAAAGCGATAGGCGTAAGCAGTGCCGGGATGATAGAGTGCCATGCTGGTCACGCTCACGCGCCCAATTTGCACGCGTTCACCTTCACGCAATTGCATAAATTCAAAATCGGCGGGCATCTGCGAACTGGTGATGGGGAAGTAGACCGGCGCCAGTTGTTGGTGTTCGAGATATTTGCGTGGATCGTTATTGACGGCGTAGAAGATCAATTTATTGCCGGGCACATACGCCGGACTAAAGAAGGGGAAACCTTGTAAATGATCCCAATGGGCATGGGTGAAGAAGATGTGCGCCGTGCCTTGCCCCCGCCCAAATTCGTGTGACATGAGCGATAGACCGAGCGGGCGCAAGCCCGAACCACAGTCAATGATGATCGTATCATCGCCGCTGGTGATCTCGACACAGGTGGTGTTGCCGCCGACTACGCTATTAACCGATGGCGGCAGACCGGCGATGAACGCGCGCACTTCCGCCGGATCAGAAAGATCAACATTCTGCGCGGCTGTTAAAGCTTTAGAGAGCTTTTCTTGAAGTTGCTCAGTAGTGAGAGGAGCGGGGATCGACCCCCGAACTCCCCAAAATTTCACGCGCATCGTTTAGAGAAAAAATACACCTTAAGAGGGAAAGATAGCATTAGCATAGCATGGAGAGGCAAATGTCACAAACGTTTAGACAAGGTATTACGCCAAGCGACTGAAAGGGCATCTACGCCTAATACACGCTTGAGGCTCTGTGCATCGTCACGTTGATGGTACATCACTTGGTTAGCCAATTCAACGGTGACGCCGCCCGAATGGCGCGTCAGCAATTCAAAAGCATCACATTTCGGCGCAGTGTCGCATAAAACTGAAACGGCGGCAAAACTTTTTACGAGTCGCTTATCGTCACTCTATCTGCCCTTTCTGAACCCAAAACGGCATTGTTGGCAAAACTATTAACTGGTAGTATTCTTT
>CAKKQG010000043.1:1921-5925 GCA_919901875.1 Anaerolineales bacterium | reverse complement strand
CCATGTTTGGGCTTACACCGGTGGTGAGCGCGGCAGAATCCTCATTGCTTTTATGCCAGCAGGAAAAATGGAATCTTTCTTTCGTGAAGTAACAAAAGCCAATGCCATGCCACCCCAAGACCCTGAACTATGGCGTTCTCATGGCATGGAGTTACTTGGACCCCCTTTGAAAGTGTAGTAGCAGAATCCACACCCGCCCATACGCCGCTAACGCAAACCGATAAGGTGTAGGAGATAGTGGTATTTATTCTCTATGTAAATTAAAAAAAACGGGTCGAGACTTCACCTCGACCCGTTTTTTTTTTACTGATCACTGTCCACTGATCACTGATAACTGCTCTGCTGCTCTTTACTCCTCAACGCCACACT
The DNA here is from genome assembly GCA_919901875.1 of Anaerolineales bacterium. Taxonomy (GTDB): domain Bacteria; phylum Chloroflexota; class Anaerolineae; order Anaerolineales; family VGOW01; genus VGOW01. The sequence goes on along the minus strand of CAKKQG010000043.1, from coordinate 5,556 downwards.
CTCTACCAGCCCAATCGAAAATAAAAATGTGAGCAAGGCACTGCCGCCGTAGCTGACGAAGGGCAAAGGCAAGCCCGTTACCGGCAACACGTTCATATTCATGCCGATGTTGAAGAACGCTTGATAGAATAACATCGCCGCCGTGCCGTAACAGATCAAACCGCCAAAGGGATCGGTGGTGGTGCGGGCAACGCGCAAAATGCGGATGATCACTAATGCCAACATTAGGACGACAAACATTGAACCGATAAAGCCAAACTCGGACGACAACGCCGAGAAAATAAAATCGGTGTGGCGCACTTTGAGAAATCGCAAGTTGACTTGCGAAGCGTGGTTATAACCTTGACCGAAGAGTCCACCGGAGCCGATGCTGATCAGCGCTTGCTGAATGTTGTATTGCGCGCCGCTATTCGTCTCGGGATTGATGAACTGCAGGATGCGCGCCCGTTGATAATCTGGCATCACTAAGAAAATGAAAGGGAGTATGACGACGCCGATCCCCACGAAGAGAGCGATGTGCTTCCACTCCAGCCCGGCGGCAAAGATCATCGCGCCCCAAATAATTATGATGATGATCGCCGTGCTGAGATCGGGTTGAGCGATAACCAATGCGGCGGGGATGCCGGAGTAAACCCCTGAAGCGATCACCCACTTCAACTCTTTGATATGTTCACGGTTGCGGCTGAAATATTCTGCCGTCCAAATAATCGTGCCGATCTTCGCCATCTCTGACGGTTGAATAAAGAACAACCCGAAGAAATCTACCCAACGCGTCGCACCAAACGCCACCGCGCCTAAGATGAATACGAGTGCCAGCCAAACGATGACAAAGACATAGAGCGGCTGAGCAAATGCTTTCCAATAACGATAGTCAATTGCCGCGACCACAAATATCACGGCTAAACCGATCAATGCCCAACGGATTTGCACAAAAGGGAGATTCGCTAACTGCGGACTCTCAAACGTCGCCGAGCGGATCATGGCGATGCCGCCGATGGTGAGGATGGCGACCAACGCCAACAACGTAATATCAAAGTTGCGCCAGATTTGTGCGCGATGGGTTTGGAGGTAGGTGGTCATTAGCTTATAGCAGATGGCAGATAGCGGATGGCAAATGGCTGATAGCGTGATGCGTGATGCGTGATGCGATACGCGATACGCGATATGCGATACGCTATACGCCATCCGCCATCTGCTACCTTCTCCGTCGCGGCGTCTTCAACAACGGAATATCAGCCACCAAGCGGCTCTCGGTTGCGCTCTCGTCGGAGATTTTAATTTTTACGCCGTCGCGGTCAATGTCCATATGCTTGGAGATCACGGCGATGATCTCATCCTTTAATTGTTCCATCACCGCCGGAGAGATATCAGTGCGGTCATGGATCAACACCAGCTTCAATCGATCTTTGGCAACTTGTTTGCTCGGCGGCTGTCGCCCGGCTAATCTGCTGAAGAAGTTCATCTCAACCTCCCGGGCGGATCATCTTGCCCAAGCGAGAAAAGAATCCATCCTGCTTGTCCAAGTCCATGAACGGCACATTCTCGCCGCGCAAACGTTTAGCGATGTTGCGGAAGGCTTGACCGGCGCGCGACTTTTCATCCAGCGCCACCGGCGTGCCGCGATTGCTACCGATGACGATCTGCTCATCTTCCGGCACGATGCCGAGCAGGTCAATCGCCAACACATCGAGAACATCGTCAATGCTCAACATATCGCCGCGCTTTATCATCTCCGGTTTTATCCGATTGAGGATCAACATGGCGGGTCCCTTTTGTTCGCTCTCCACCAAACCGATGATGCGATCGGCGTCGCGCACCGCCGAGACTTCGGGGTTGGTGATGATCACCACTTTATTGGCAGGGGCAATGGCGTTGCGGAATCCGCGCTCGATGCCCGCCGGAGAATCGATCAGCACAAAATCAAAATCGGGGCGCAGTTCGTCGCAAATGCGGATCATATCGGATGGACTCACGGCGGACTTATCGCGCGTTTGCGCCGCAGGAATTAAATACAGTTCTGGCAATCTTTTATCTTTAATCATTGCCTGTCTTAATCGCGCCGACCCTTCCACGATGTGAACCAGATCGTAAACGATTCGATTCTCCAAGCCCATCACCACGTCAAGATTACGCAAGCCGATGTCGGCGTCAATGCAAACAACTTTCGCGCCGTCTTGGGCGAGCGCCGCGGCGATATTCGCCGTTGCCGTTGTTTTGCCAACGCCGCCTTTCCCGGAAGTCACTGTGATTACTTGTGCGCCCATAAATTCTAAAAGAAGAATTATGAAGGATGAATTATGAAAAGAACTTTCATCCTTCTGCCTTCATCCTTCATCCTTTCTATGCTTTCCATCTCTCCGCCACAATTTTGCCATCTCTCACTAAAGCAATTTCTGGTTCGGGCTTGCCGCGCCGTTTCGGTGATGTAGCAATCGCATCGGCGATTCGCAATTGGGTTGGGGCAAGGTCTAACGCGCAAACAACGGCGGCCGTGTCACCTTTCACGCCTGCTTGAACCGTCCCGCGCACCCGTCCCCACACCACCACATTTCCCGTGGCGATGATCTCCGCGCCGGCATTCACATCGCCGATGACGACCACATGCCCATCAAAGTTAACCGACTTACCCGAACGCAACGTGCGATCAATCAAAATTGCCTGCGTGCCGTCTTCGTGCAACGGGATCGGCGGCAGGTCAACCGGCAGAATTTCTTTTTTAGGAAACTCGGTTTCGAGTCCAAAAGATTTTGCGGCGTTGATCGTTACAGTGGATTCAGAAAGCACCATCCACAAATTGATCTGCAAATCGCTCAACTCGCCGCGCAGCTTGCCCAGCTCCGAAGCGTTCACACCCCGCCCGCCGAATTGCAAAACCAAACGCGCCCCGCGAAAGAACTCGGCGTTCTCGCGCATCTTGGCGAGCAGGGCGGGCAATGCTTCCGACCACTCGCCATCGCCAACGGTTACCAGAACTCCCTCTTTGATTCCTTTGATCGAAATTGCGGTCATAGAGTGCGACGATTATAGAATGAACGGGGGACAATGACAAATGAACAATGAGACAATGAACAATGAAGAATGACAAATGAAAAAAAATGGCTACTCGACTACTTGACCACAAGACCACTCATGACAAACTTGTCGTCAATCTCGTCCCCGCGCGAATCGATCACCGACAAACGATCTAACGTGGCGAGGAGATACCAACCCACTTCAAGGCGATACTCGCCTTTCGGCGCGTCATCGGGAATACGAATCTCAAAACGATCCGCGATGGGTTGATTCAATTTCCATTGACTTGTCGGCATCGTCCCTTGCGCCGCGATCGTATCCACTTGCCCATGCAGCAAACCATCGGGACCGATCAGATGCACGAACACAGTGTAATCATCTTTCATTTGCCGCAAGCCGCGCCATTGCGCCGTAACGATCACGGTTGATCCAACAGTTGCGCTCGGTGTTTCGATCTTCAATGTCTCTAACGCAATTTGATTTTTAAAATTGATCACAGACTCTGTGAGTGGCTGTCCCTCAATCGTGATGAGCGGCAGATCGCAGCGTGAGCTTTGTGAGGCAAACCAGCCGCACTCGGCTTGGGACGCCGCCACGCCGACTCGGGCTTGATGCTTGCCACT
>CAKKQG010000043.1:0-1821 GCA_919901875.1 Anaerolineales bacterium | reverse complement strand
GATCGCCGAAGGTTGAGTCGGCGGCATCACTTTGATCTGATCAAGCGAGACCCAGTCGCCCAATCCTTTATCGCTAAACGGCAATACAAATCCGACTTGAAGCGTGTAAGTGTCAGGTTCGAGTGAGAGGTCAAGATCGAATTGATGAAAGTCGCTGATAACGTGGCTGGGCTGCCATGCGGTTGTCGGGAACATTTTGCGGACGGGGACGGAGGGCGTGTTGGTTAATCGCACATTCCCATTTTGATCCACGAGGCGAAGCGCGACGCGATAGTTATTTGTCGGCGGCTTGATCGCCTGCCAATCAAACGTGATGCGGATCGATTCATCCGCGCTGACCGTTGGCGAATCAATTTTGAATCCGCGCAAGCGAATCTCGTCGCCGAACTTACTCTCGGATTTGGCGAGTCCTTCAACATTAGGTGTTGTGCGAACTTCAACCAAATGCCCAACCGAGTTAAGAAAATATCCTTCGCTCAGTCGCGGTAGGTAACGACCTAAATAAACCGTTTGCCCTTTATCAAGGCGTTCATCAAGTTGGGCACGATAGGCTTGTTCGTTGGGCAACACGACGATATTGAGATCGGGTCGAATGTTTTCGGCGACTTGCAAGTAGTAGAGCGGAGCGATCAGTTCGCTATCGGCGAGTATCGCCGCATTTTGTTTGAGAGGTTGACTCAAAATGTAGCGACCCAGTTTGTCGAAATGCCAGTCGTTAGATTTGTCAACGAGAGGAAGATTGAGCCAGATGAGGCTGGCGGGCAAAAGGAAATAAAGGAGATAGGGGAGATAGAGGAAAGGGGTGAGGCGTGACCTGAAGGGGTGATGCGTGATGCGTGATGTGTAGTAGGCGATAGCGGAGATGCCAAGAGCAATCCAAATAGATTGAATGAAGTGAGATGGGAGCAAGAATGAAGAATAGTCGGGATCGGGGACGTAGAAGGAGAGGGCGAAGAAGGCAAAACCGGCATAAGCGGCGAGGGTGATGAGGGCGGCAAAAATGTTTTTGCGAACCAGAGAGACGAAACCGATCAGCGCAGTGACGACTCCGACCCAGCCGAATTGATCGAGTGATTTGCGAAAGACGATCTCGTAGCGGCTCAAATCGCTATACCAGGCATTGAGACGCAACGCGCCTTGCGCTTCTTGTCCGCTGATGAAATGTTTAAACATCTCCCACGTCATCACTTCGCCATTGTTAACAATGGGCCAGCGAAGAGGGAGGTAGAGGTAGAGAGACAAACCCAAAAGGAAACAAAGGAAATAAAGGAAGAGATTGGAGATTAGAGATTGGAGATTTTTTTTGGTAATGGGTAATTGGATAATGGAAACAAAGGAAATAAGGGAAATAAGGATAGAGGGGAGCAGGATAATTGTTGTCAAATGATTTGTGAATGACAGCCCAAAGACAAATGCCAGCAAAAAGACTTTCTTCCGTCTTCTGTCTCCTGACTCCTGAATGCTCAAAGCGATTAACACGATTAGCCCGACGAGCGCGATATGCAGTGTATACACTTCTGCCTCAACGGCGCGGGACCAGAAGGCGATGGAGGCGGCGAAACTTAGCGCGGCGATCCATGAGGCGGGGCGCGAGGCGTTGAGGTGGCGCGAGATGAGATAAATAAGAATCGAAGATAGAATCCCAAAGACCGAAGATGAAAGATTGATTCTGTATGCAACTGTGCCGCCGAAGGGCAGCAGACTGAAAAATTTTGCGAGTAAAAGATAAAGTGGATAACCGCTTCCGTGCGAGATGCCGAGTCGAATGGCGTTGACTTGCATCTCAAACGTATCCGCTTCGCCGACGGTGGGGGCGAGGGT
>CAKKQG010000042.1 GCA_919901875.1 Anaerolineales bacterium | reverse complement strand
GTGCTCGCCGCGATACCCTTCCTTTGGCTATTTGACAACCTTTGCGTGCACACAATTGTACCGACGGTTGTGTAATGGATCGCATCAACATATTCTTGTTCAACTGCGGCTTGAGTCAAAGTTCGTTGCGACCAATGAGTGACTTGCCAACCAACGGTCAAAGGTTTTCGACACGCCAATTGCTCAATGCGCCGACGCTGGCTTCTGGAAAAAAACACGCCGACGACCCGAGCGGTGTGCATCGTATAAGGCGGCTTGGATTCCATGTTGGCCGTAGCGTTCACAGACTCGCCAGACTGTGGATGCATTGGCATCGACTTTATCGCCGATTTCCCCGACACGTTGTCGTGGATCAACTCGACTCAGCAATATTCGTGCGCGCCGCGCGACTCGCAACGGTGTTCGCCCAACATGTAATAGGTCACGTAAGAAAATTTTATCTTTTGGCTTCAGGGTAAATTTTTCAGGTTTACGACCGCGCATAGCTCATTTCTCCCATTGCATCTTGAGCTAACGCTATCATAGCTAGTTTATCCTGACAAGAAATTCATTGCATTATTTATCCTACAACCCACTAGTGAAGTACTTCGTACCCTTACACCTACAAGCGAGTTTAAGATATTTCGCGAAGGTGCGTGGGCGAAAAAATCCGAATTGATGATTTTGACGAATCAAGTCAGGTCGAGATATGGTTTATTTATTGGGTATTTCTTCTACTCAGTAGATATCCTAATGAGCCGAGGAAGTCTCCGAAAGCATTAGCATCCTTACTAATCTGCTTTGCGAATTACGCCAGGCTTTTATTGGATGGTGTTGCGCTTGTAGAGACTCGACGCGGGGTAAAAACCGCAGTAGATTGGTTAAAACACGAGGACTGGCGCAGTTCTAGTTTGAAGAAGATCGGGGTTCATGAAATTGCTTCTATGGATCTTCCGGCGGAAATCACTCAACGCGGTGAAAGCACTTGGAAACGACTTCGACAATCTGGGCTGCGTTTAATCTACGAAGAAGCATGTCAAGTTTTTGGAATCTCGCCAACTGTTGATAAAGAAGGTGACGTAGAAAATCTTGACGAAGATGTGCTTGAGCCGTCCACGCCAACCCCCGATCAAGACAGCACATCAACGTCATCGCCGATTCCGCGCTCTATCAACGATCTTAACAAAGCAATCGCTATTCATTATTTTCAACAAAAAGGCAAAGATTTTATTGGTTTCTTCGCCTCAGTCACTCCCCCGCTTCTTTTTTTGGATTCGCTTCTACATAATGCGGCTGAAGCGCCGATCAAGTATGTTGTGACTGGTGGCACAGGCACGGGCAAAAGTTCTTACTTGTTGAATCTGTTATCTAACGCCTCAGATGAAGCCAACTGGCTTTTGATTCCATATGATCCGCTCATCACCGCAAACTCTCACACTTTGCCGGAAACGATTTCTTGGTGGCTACAGAAGGCGGGCGCAAGTAATAGAGACGGGCAGGCGTATCGCCAGATTCTGTTTTTGGTGGATGACTTTGACCGCCTCTCGCTTGATGAACAAAAACTTCTGGCATCGGAACTTGCAGGCTCTAATTATGTCGTTACCGCGCGATCTTCGTCTGCACATCTGCACCCTACAAACGAGTTGAAGATCGCTTCACCCGATGAATCGTTAGCACGAGCATTACTCACAAACGATCAGCAAACCAGAAAATCGTTAGATGAGTTAGGGGTTTATTGC
>CAKKQG010000041.1 GCA_919901875.1 Anaerolineales bacterium | reverse complement strand
GGTCATGTCACGTTAGAGATTTCTAACACCACTCCTCTGCCCGCGCGCATCTATTCCAACGAAGGCATTGCCCAAGTATTATTCTTTGAAGCCGACGAGGAATGTGACATCTCTTATGCCGACAAGAAGGGCAAGTATCAAGCCCAGCACGGTGTGGTCTTGCCACGGATGTAAAAGAAACTTTGGGAAATAAGGGAAACGAAGGAAACGCATTTCCCTTTATTTCCTTTATCTCCCCTATTTCCTTTTCCTTATTTCCCTTGTTTCCTTTGTCTTCCCTCGTTTCCTTTCATGACACTCTCATCTTCCGCCTACACAATTTTTATATCGCGCCTCTATAGTGAGATACAACTATGACTGCTAATAACGAAGGTGAGCCAATGTTTAGTTATCAATCTTTTTTACAAAAACAATTTGATGTTGTCACTGCTCTCCGCGCAGAAGTGGAAAGCGTGATTCGCTTGGTGGATATTCATACATCCGATCAAGGCGACTCGGTTGTGTTCATCGGTCGTTTGCTTAACAGCGCCGAAGATGCCTATAACATTCTCAAAGATCGTTTTCAGCGACTGGGCTACACGGCATTGCTTCGCCGCGAAAAAAATGGTGACGATGTGATCGTCGCGCAGAAGGGCGTATTCCCCTTCACCCGATCCAATCCGATCATCAATATCGCGCTGTTGATTATTACTATCTTCACCACGATGTTCGCCGGTGCCAGCTTCGCTCAAGTGAATCTTTTGCGCGTGATCCCGAACGCAATAACCAATGGAAATTGGGCGGCGTTGTTCAGCGCATTCGTTTCAGGTGCGCCGTTTGCGCTCACACTGTTGTTGATTCTCGGCGTGCATGAGATGGGGCATTACATTGTGGGGCGTTTGCACGGCGTGAACGTCACGCTTCCTTATTTCATCCCCGTCCCGTTTGGTCTCGGCACCATGGGCGCGTTCATTCAACTTAAATCGCCTGTTGAGAATCGCAAAGCATTGTTTGATGTAGGACTCGCCGGACCCGTCGCCGGATTTTTAGTTGCACTGCCCTTGATGATCGTCGGACTCTCTATGTCGAAGTTAGTGCCGCTACTCAGCACTTCGGGGCAGCTCGGATCATCACTTCTCCTGCGCTGGCTCACCGATTTAATTCAACCTCATGCCGCCGGTTACGCCGTCTCGCTCCATCCCATTGCCATCGCCGCTTGGTTCGGCATTTTGATCACGGGCATCAACTTGTTGCCGATGGGTCAACTCGATGGCGGTCACGTTGCTTACGCCGTGTTAGGCAAAGCGGCACATACGCTTGCCTTCATCGCTTTCGGCACCATGATCATCGCCGGCTTCACCGTGTGGTCAGGTTGGTTCACTTGGGCATTCTTCGCCATCATCACCGGCTTGCGTCACTCAGCACCGCTCAACGACATCACACCGCTCGATCCCCTTCGCAAAGTGATCGGCTTCCTCACTCTGATCTGGTTCTTGTTGATCATTACGCCAAGACCGTTTTAACCAAAGACCGCGTCGGTTTTAGAAACCGACGCGGTCTTTTTATATGCTGCGTTGAATTCATTCGCGGCTTCGCGGCGATTAATACGGCGGCTCTGCCGGTCCATCATAACCGCACATCCCCACACGCGGAGAATTTACTAACGGCATAGGTTCGCCATAGTTATCGTGTGGATGACCCTCGGCATGTTCATCGCACAAGAACCCCGGCGTCTCTTCTTCAATCAAACATTCCATGCACAACCACGTTGCCAATTTCTCGCACTCTATACACTTCGCTTCGGGCATCAGGTTGCGCGCCATCAATGCAATCGGATGAGACGTTGTCGGCTTGCCTTGGCGAATGCCAACCACTTTAACCAACGTCTCCGACGAAGTTCCAAAATCGTAAATGTGCGTCAAAGTATCTTGAGGCTGCATCACATCTTTAATTTTTCGGCTCATGGCGATCTCGTCGCCACCCCAACCCCCAAACGAAAATTGACTCATGTGTCCGCAGCACTCCAACCAAATACCGCGCAAATAATAGTCGAGGTCTTTCAACGGACTCGTCCCACGCATTTCTAGATCGAGCCAAAAGTCCGCGCCCCCCGCAGCTTGCACGCGCAAGTGATAAAGCGATTCCTTTGCGCTTTTCTTTTTCTCTGCTTGTTCAATAATAACTTTACGTTTGGCGCAAGCGGCAAGATGTTTGCTCATGCCACCTTTGGCAACTTCGTCGCCGCAATAAATGCACGCGCCTTTGGATTGTGGTTTACGTGCCATGATTCATCTCCTTATACTTTCAAGATCGTTTCCTTCACCCACTTCTCTTCTTCTTCCGTCAACGGCGCGGGCGGCGCGTCTTTGTAATTGATCAAATCCGCGTAGCCGCCGTTCTCGTAACATTTCTCAAACACCGCTTGTAGATTTAACACCACGTCCGCGTCGGGCGCTTTCAACGGAATCCGAAATGCGGGCAACGCCTCCTGCAACTTAAGCGGATACGCTTCGGCGCGTGAGCGACGGGTGGCGCGACTGACGCAGATGAGGTAGCGTGATGGCGGCAAGGCGGGATGACGCGCCGGCTCGGCGCTCATCGGGTCGGCGCACGCCACAGTAAATTCACCCTGACTCCACAGATCGATCTCTACCAGATGCGCTTGGCTATTCAACACTTTCTCTTGCTTGCGCCGATATTGCCGACACCCCTCGCCCGTTTTATTTGCCGGACTCAACACTTCTATGACCGTGATCACTTGCCCACTCGCGTGGCGAATCTCAATGAACGGCTCACGATAATCGGTGGGGAACAAAATGATCTCAGCGGGGTTGCGGACGACAACCTCTGTCGCCGTTTTCTCAAGAGTCGCTACCTCATGCACACCGGGCAAGTCGGGTTTGAGCAACGCCACATCAGGATAGAATGTTTGCGGTGACTCTTCCACAAACACGCGCTCCTCAATGCGCGCGTTGTAGTTCGGGCGCAGTTTGGGTTGTAGAGCGTCACGAATGTATGTGATCAAACTGTGATGCAGGGTTGACCACATCGTTGAGTTTTCTAAATACGGATCCATACCGGGAAACGGACTTGGCATAGCGCACCTCTTTGAAGAAGTATACAAGCAAAAAGATAGACAGGTAAACAGGTAGACAAAACTTTTCTGTCTACCTGTTTACGTTTTTACCTGTCTACGTTTCTACCTGTTTACTTTCATCCACTCACACTAATCTGCACACCCTGTCTATCCACTGGCAACACAAACGTGCGGCACGCAACTCCATTTGCCTCAAACGCTTTCTTCATCGCTTCGGCGATCTCCCAGTGATGATCAGGAGCAAACGCGGCGATGCTGGGTCCCGCACCCGAGAGAGCAACTGCTTTCGCGCCGACTCGACGCGCGGCGTTCACCACATCGTCGAAGCCCGCAATTAATTTTTTGCGATACGGTTGATGCAGCTTATCCGTCATCGCCCAACTCAACAAATCGTAATCGCCTTTTTGCAACGCCTGGATCACAAATGCCGTGCGCCCCATGTTGAAGACGGCGTCACCGAATGGAACTTGTTTGGGTAACGCCGCGCGGGCATCGGCGGTTGAAAGTTTGATGTTGGGTAGAGCGATGGCGACTTTCATCGGCGGCACGTCAAGCGATGTGTGCATCAACTCTTCATTAGCATGACTCACAATCGTCAATCCGCCGAAGATGGCGGCGGCGACATTATCAGGATGACCTTCGATCTTGGTCGCCATCCGCAAAAGATCAGATCGCGTTAACGACCCGCCAGCCAGTGCATTAGCCGCCACCAGCCCGCCGACAATCGCCGAAGCACTCGATCCCATCCCCGACCCAAGCGGGATGTTGTTCGTCATTTTAATTTTCAAC
>CAKKQG010000040.1:17723-25610 GCA_919901875.1 Anaerolineales bacterium | reverse complement strand
GATTATCGTGATGTGGCGATGCGAGTGACGAAATTATGATCTCTCTCGGCGGTGGCGGCTTTCCCTCATTACCTTTAGGCGCGGTAGGCGGTTTGTTGATCGCGCTTATCATCATTATGGCGATCATCATGATCGTCAAAGCGATCTTTGATCGTTAATCGGCTGACCTTATGCGCGGCAAGGTGATTTCATCACGAATGACTCGAATGGGCGAATATCACGAATTTTTAAAATTGTTCATTCGTTAAATTCGTATATTCGTGACATTCGTGATTAGTTTTGATCGTTATGTCAAACAGTGTTGATCTTTACTGTGATCGTTGTCGCGCCATTGTCGCCCGCATCACGTTGTACGAAGCGGGTGAGGGCGAAGGGATGTGGAAAAAAGACAAACGTTTGGAGCGGGCGGGGTTTATCGGTGACATTATCAAGTTCGGTCATTCGGCGGAGACGGTATCACTTTTTGAAGCGTTGAATCGCGGTGACTATCACGCCGCAGATCGAATCGATCCTGACTTTGTCGGCTTCTATTGCGACGATTGTAAAAAAATCTATTGTAAAAATTGTTGGGATGTTGGTCCGCTTCAATTTGACGAAGGCTTCTACGATTACACTTTGGGCACTTGCCCCGAAGGGCATGAGCAAATAGTGGATGATTAAAAGAGAAACCCGCTTTTTCCGAAAAAGCGGGTTTCTTGTTTTGACTTACGGCGCTTCAGGCAGCACCGCCGGATCGATGCTCTTCACTTCTTCCCCGTCGGTGACTTTCTGATAAGCAAGATAACCGGTGCCAGCCGGGATCAACTTGCCGATGATCACGTTCTCTTTCAAACCGAACAGACCATCCGACTTGCCCTCGATTGCCGCGCCTGCCAACACTTTGATCGTGTGTTGGAACGACGAGGCCGAGAGGAACGAATCGGTGGCGAGCGAGGCGCGGGTGACGCCGAGTAACGCCGGCACCGAGGTCCCGGGTTGTTTGCCCTCCGCCATCAGCTTCTCGTTAAGTTCTTTAAACGCGCCGCGATCAATCAACTCGCCCGGTAGCAGATCGGTGTCACCCGCCTTGACGATCTGCGCTCGCGACAGCATCTTGTGGATGATCACCTCAAAGTGCTTGTCGTTGATGTTCTGACCTTGCGAACGATACACTTGCTGCATTTCCGTCAGCAAGTACAACTCGCACGCTTCGCGTCCCAAGATGCGTAAGATGCGATGCGGGTTCTGTGAACCATCCGTGAGCGACTCGCCCGCTCGCACTTCTTGTTTTTCAGTGACCAAGATGCGAGAGTTGCTTGGGATTTCATACTCGCGCTCATCATAGAACTCGCGAGTGATGATGATCTTGGTGTCTTTGATCTTGATCTTGCCGCCATGTTCGGCGATCACTTTATTGTCGCCGCGCTGCGCTAACAACGTGCCATCGGACACCGTCGTGCCATCGTCAACCTTGATCGCCCAATTACCCGGCACTTCGTATTCATCTTTGATCGTCGCGCTGTTCGTCACTTTGACAAACTTCAAGCCGCCTTTATCCGAGCGGATGATCTCGCAATTGCCATCAATCTCGCTGACGACGGCTTCGCCTTTCGGCTTCTTGCGCGCTTCAAACAATTCTTCTACGCGCGGCAAACCGGATGTGATGTCGCCGCCAGAGGCGATACCACCGGTGTGGAAGGTGCGAAGAGTGAGCTGTGTGCCCGGCTCACCAATGGATTGCGCCGCCACGATGCCGACGGCAGAACCCACAGCCACCAACGTGCCACGACCCAGATCGCGTCCATAACATAAGATGCAGATGCCGCGCCGTTGTTGACAGTTGAGTGGTGAACGCACAAAAATTTCTTCAATGGCAGGCGTGGCGTTAAGCCGGACGGCAATCGCTTCAGTGATCTCTTCATTACGATTCACGATCAATTCGCCAGTCTTTGGATCAACGACTTTCGTCGCCGCGACACGCCCCAGCGTGCGCTCGAACATATTTTGACCCGCCACGTCATCCTTGCGCCGGATCCATCGTCCACCCTCAGTGCCGCAGTCGAGCATATTGACGATCACGTCTTGCGCGGCGTCTACCAAGCGGCGAGTGAGGTAGCCGGCGTCGGCGGTGCGTAGCGCGGTGTCGGCTAGACCTTTGCGTGCGCCGTGAGTCGAGATGAAGTATTCGAGTGCGCGCAGACCTTCGCGGAAGTTCGAGCGGATCGGCAACGGAATAATGCGTCCCGAAGGATCTGCCATCAAACCGCGCATCCCGGCAAGTTGGGCGATAGGACCGAAACCGCCTTTGGTCGCGCCCGACTTCGCCATGACTGCCAGAGACCCAAACGGATCGAGATGCGCTTTCACTGCGGCGGCAACATCGTCGCGCGCTTTCGTCCACAGCTCAATGATGCGATCTGTTTGCTCTTGTTCGGTGAGCAAGCCGCGCCGGAATTGTTTTTCAACATCCGCCACTTCCTCTTCAGTTGCGCCGACGATTTGAGCTTTCTCGACGGGGACGTGCAGATCAGAAACCGCAATCGTCGTTCCTGAGCGCGTTGCATATTTGAAGCCGATGCTCTTGATCTCATCAACGACATCCGTGGTGATATCACTGCCCACGACTTGATAGCACTGCGTCACCAATTTCTGCAAACCGTTTTTATCGAGCAGAACATTTACGAATCGCATCTCTTCCGGCATGATGCGGTTGAACAGCACACGACCGACCGATGTCTCAATCCAGCGTCGGCGCGGTTTGTTATCAGCGAAGCGCAGATTCTGCTCGTTATAGTATGTTGGTAGATGTAGTTTAATCTTGGCGTGAATATGAACTTGACCCAAAGAATACGCCATCTCAACTTCGTCCAGATCAGCAAAGGCTCGTCCTTCGCCTTTGCGCCCATCGCGGATCAGGGTGAGGTAGTACACACCCAAGACCATATCTTTTGATGGACCCACAACGGGTTCACCGTCAGCCGGTTTCAGCAAATTCTTGGTGGAGAGCATCAACCCCCGCGCCTCTTCAACCGCCTTCCGCGAGAGTGGGATGTGGACCGCCATTTGGTCGCCGTCAAAGTCGGCGTTGAAAGCCGAACACACCAACGGATGCAAATGGATCGCTTTACCCTCGACCAACACCGGCTCGAAAGCTTGAATGCCCAAACGATGCAGGGTGGGGGCGCGGTTGAGGAGAACCGGACGATCTTTGATCACCTCTTCCAACACTTCCCACACTTCGGGGCGTTCTTTCTCGATGATTCGTTTCGCGCCTTTGACGTTTGAAGCAAAATTGTATTCGACCAGCTTGGCGATCACGAACGGGCGAAATAACTCCAGCGCCATCACGCGCGGCAAACCGCATTGATGCAGTTTGAGCGTTGCCCCGACCACGATCACCGAGCGACCCGAATAATCTACGCGCTTGCCCAGCAAGTTGCGGCGGAAGCGACCCTTCTTGCCTTTGAGCATATCGCTCAACGACTTAAGTTCGCGGCGACCCCGGCGCGAGAGCGCCTTGCCGCGCTGCGAGTTGTCAATCAATGAGTCAACCGCTTCTTGCAACATGCGTTTCTCGTTGCGCACAATCACGTCCGGCGCGCCGAGATCGATCAAGCGTTTGAGGCGGTTGTTGCGGTTAATGACGCGGCGATAGAGATCATTAAGATCGGATGTGGCAAAACGTCCGCCGTCCAGTTGAACCATCGGGCGCAGGTCGGGCGGGATCACCGGCAGCACCGTGAGGATCATCCATTCGGGACGATTGTTAGATTTGCGCAAGGCTTCGACGACCTTGAGCCGTTTGATCGCCTTCTTCTTCTTTTGCTTCGACTTTGTCGTGCGGATTTCATGCCACAACTCTTTAGCCAGCTTGTCGAGATCGAGCGCGCGCAAAATATCGTAGAACGCTTCTGCGCCCATATCGGCTTTGAAGACCTGACCGTATTTTTGTTTCAGTTCGCGGTATTTGCTCTCGCCGACGAACATCATCGGATGCAGGGCAAGCAAATCTTCGTGATCTTTGTCAACGGTCTTGCGAATTTCTTCGGAAACTTCCTCGAGCGAGTCGCGCAGTTTAATGATCTCGTCTTCCGCTTCGGCTTTCGCCTGTTCGATCTCCATCTTCAGCGCGTCAATCCTCATGTCGCGCTTTTCCTTCATGCCCTCTTCAATTTCATTGAGCTTGGCTTGGACGGCTTTGTTGAGCGCGGTTAAATGTTTGCGCGAGATCGTTTCGCCTTCTTCGGCAATCGTGTCGCGCGTCGGCTCAAACTCGATCTCTTTGCGGATGGTGGTGTCCATCTTCTCTTCGAGCGACTTTTGAACCTTCTGACCTTCCTTCACCAACGGCTCAACCTTTTCGCCAAGGTCGGCTTCGTATTTTTCGTTGACGCCATCAATCTTCGCTTTGAGATCGCTAACTCTTTTCTCGCGCCCAACTTTCAGCGTGGCGATCTTGGCGTTAATGTCATCAAAGCGGCGTTTCTCCTCGCGTGTAATATCCTCTTCGAGTCGCTTCAATGCTTTTTGTCGCGCTTCTTCATCTACGTGCGTGACCACATATTGCGCGAAGTAGAGAACGCGATCCAAATTGCGGCGAGAGACGTCGAGCAACACGCCGAGATACGACGGCACGCGGCGTGTGTACCACACGTGCGCCACCGGCGCGGCGAGCTCGATATGCCCCATGCGCTCGCGGCGCACCGAAGATCGGGTCACTTCAACGCCGCATTTGTCGCAGGTGATTCCCTTGTAGCGGACGTTCTTATATTTGCCGCAATAGCATTGCCAATCTTTAGTCGGTCCAAAGATCGCTTCGCAGAACAGTCCGTCTTTTTCCGGTCTGAGTCTTCGATAGTTGATCGTTTCCGGTTTGGTGACTTCACCGTACGACCACGATTTAATTTGTTCGGGTGAGGCAAGGCTGATTTTTAGCGCGCGTAAGCTTCTGGGTTCCACACTGACCTCCGGTCTCAAATAAATGAATGGGTTATGATCTGACGTGGGAGCTCTTTCAAAACTCGGCTCGTGAATCTAAATTACGGGTGATTGTTATGCCCGAACACCATGTTCTCCTCGCAGTTCAACTGCGGGGAGAACATAACTTTTATATGCTCGAACACTCGTGCTAGGCACGGGACAAAGCAAAATGAGCGCACCGAGTCCATTTTCCTCGATGCGCTCTTTTGAACGTTGATAGATTACGAATGAGATTTTACTCCGAAATCTTTTTATGTCAATAACCAATTTCGATTAAACGCTTGATGAGCCTCTAACGTAACCCATCGAGCAAGTGAACGATCATTTGCGGCGGTTCGATTTTCAAGATGACAGATGAGATCGCCGGCAACAATAACTCCTCATCGCCGTTTTTCACTACATACACATCATTCGCGCCCGTCTCGATAATCGCGGTGATGGTTCCAAGTTGTTCACCTTCATCGGAGATCACAGCCAAGCCAATGATTTGATGATGATAATACTGCCCGGCGCGAAGAGGGGCGGCGTCGGCGCGGGCGATGGCGATGACCTGTCCGCGAAATTCATCTGCCTGCTCACGGTCATCGCACCCCTTAAGTTTTATCAACAAGATTTTTTGATGAAGACGCGATGACTCAAGGGGATACGGTCTCTGCTTGTCACCCACATACACCGTTTCAACTTCTTTCAAGTGCGCCGGCGATCCCGTATAAACTTCTAACCGCAGTTCACCGCGCACGCCTTGCGGACGCAACACTTTGCCAATCGCCAAAAATTGCGGATCTGAAACCGGTTTTTGCCGCCGCGCTCGTGACGGGCGTAACGCCTTAGACAATATCTAATTCAACACGCCGACCTTCGCGTGTTGCCATCATTCGCAACAAAGCGCGCATCGCATTCGCCACTTTGCCATCCTTGCCGATCACCCGACCCATATCTTCGCTTGCCACGCGCAACCGAAGGATCGTCCTTCCCCCGTACGATGTCATTTCAACATTAACTTCGTCGGGGTGGTCAACCAGAGAACGCGCGATGTGTTCGACAAGCTCTTTCATAGCAGATGGCAGATAGCAAATGGCGTATAGCAAATGGCAAGTGCGCGGTCAGCGATATGCCATAAGCCATTTGCCATTCGCTGTTATGCGCTTGCGGGTTGTGCGCTGGCGGCGAGTGCTTCTTTTGCTTTCGCCTTCTTGGACTTGCCCTTGGAGGCAACGCCCACTTTGTCATCGTGGCGTGTCTTCATGCTGCCCATTTTGGGCGCGCTCGCTACTGCTTCGGCAACCAGCGTGTCAAACGATTCGCCTTTGTGCAGACGGGCGAGTCGATCCAACGTGCCAAGATTCTTCAAAAGGCGCGCTACAGGTTCAGACGGTTGAGCGCCGTTCTTGAGATGAGTCAACGCGCGCGCTTCATCTACTTTAACATGAGTAGGTTCGGTGCGCGGATTGTATTCGCCGATCACTTCCAAGAAGCGACCATTGCGTGGAAATTCTTGCTCGGCGACCACGATGCGATAAAACGGTTGTGCTTTTGCGCCTTCACGGCGCAGACGGATACGAAGCATTGTGTAAACTCCTAACGGAAATTCCTAAACAGGTCGGACATTCCCCGACCCTTGTTCTTGCTGAATTGTTTGATCAGTTTCTGTGTATCGCGAAACTGTTTTACTAATTGGTTAATCTCTGGCACCGATGTGCCGGAACCTGCCGCCACGCGCCGCTTGCGCGACGCATTCAACACGTCCGGGTTGCGCCGCTCGTGTGGCGTCATCGAATTGATGATCGCCTCAATGCGGGTGGAACTCCGATCCATATCTTTCGGATCGATCTTCGCCGCCATCTGATTCATGCCGGGCATCATCTCCAGAATTTGCGAGAGCGACCCCATCTTCCGCATTTGTTTCATCTGATCGCGGAAATCGTCAAGAGTAAATTCCCCCGACGCCAGTCGCGCTTGCGCTTTATCGGCAAGCTCAACGTCGAACGTCGCTTGGGCTTTTTCAATCAAGCCCAAGATGTCGCCCATGCCAAGAATGCGCCCGCTCAGTCGTTCCGGCGTAAAGACTTCAATGCCGTCAATCTTCTCGCTCACGCCCAAGAATTTGATCGGGACGCCGGTGACGGCTCGCATCGAGATGGCGGCGCCCCCGCGCGCGTCGCCGTCCACTTTCGTCAAGATCAATCCGCTCAAGCCGATCTGTTTATTGAATCCATCGGCGATGCGAACTGCTTCCTGACCGGTCATTGAATCGGCGACGAGCAGCACTTCGTTGGGGTGACAGCGACTCTTCACCTCTTGCAGCTCCGCCATCATCGCTTCGTCAATCTGCAAACGACCGGCAGTATCTAAGATGACGACGTTGTATCCGATGTCAGCCGCGTGTGCGATTGCTTTCTGACACAACTCGGGCGGTTTTTCAGGTCCGGTAAAAACTGGCACGTCAATTTGTGTGCCAAGAGTTTTTAATTGTTCGACGGCGGCGGGGCGGTAAGGGTCTGCCGCAACCAACAGCGGTTTGTGGCCCTGACTTCGCAACCAGCGCGCCAGTTTTGCCGATGTGGTAGTCTTGCCAGAACCTTGCAAGCCGACCATCATAATGGTGCGCGGCGGCTGACCGCTGAGATTTAATTTTCCGGGTTCGCCCAGTGTCGTGATCAGTTCTTCATTAACAATCTTGATCACTTGCTGTCCGGGGTTGAGCGCCTTTGAAACTTCGGCGCCGATCGCCCGTTCCCGCACGCGCCCCAGAAATTCCTTAACGACTGTAAAATTGACATCGGCTTCAAGGAGAGCCAAGCGCACTTCGCGCAAGGCAACGTCCACATCGGCTTCGGTTAATTTACCGCGCCGTGTGATCTCTTTGAAGACATTTTGTAATTTGTCGCTGAGGCTTTTAAACATTCAGGTGACAACCGCCAGACACAA
>CAKKQG010000040.1:3407-17623 GCA_919901875.1 Anaerolineales bacterium | reverse complement strand
TTTGTAATTTGTCGCTGAGGCTTTTAAACATTCAGGTGACAACCGCCAGACACAACACGACGGGCAAAAGCTATTTGTTGAGCAAGTTGACAACTTGCTCTACGAAGTGACAGGGCGGAATTGTAACCCGCGCTAGAACATACGTCAAGCAAACGAAAAGGAGAATCTATGATACGTCCTATTTTTTATTTTTTGATCGCTGTCTTACTCGTGAGTTGCGCTACGCCTGTAACACCGGTGTCGAGTCCGTCGACAGCTTTTAATACGGTGACACCGCCAACCGCCGCGCTGCCGACTCGCTTAACCAACCCAACATCCGCGCCCGCAACTTCCGCCTCTCAACCCACAACCGCTCCTGTTGCCAAACTTCCGGCAGGTGCGCTCAAGATCGTCGCGCTCGGCGACAGCCTCACCGAAGGTGACGGCGACGATTCCGGCAAAGGCTATCCCGGACGTTTAATCGCGTTGATCCAAAAAATTCGTGGCGGGTCACAGATCGCCAACTTCGGGAAATCCGGCTGGACTTCGGAGAATCTAATCAAAGGTCACGATGGGCAAGCGGCTCAACTCAAACAAGCGTTAGACGCCAAGCCCAACATTGCACTGGTGTGGATCGGTAGCAACGATCTTTGGTATTTATACGAATACGGCAACCCCAGCGGCACAACACCTAAAGACGAACAAGATGATTTGCAAAATTTTCGCAAGAACATTGAAACTATTGTCAGCGAATTAAAGAAGAGCGGGGCGATGGTGTTCATTGCCTTGCTCGATGATCAATCTAAGCGTCCCGTTGCCCTCAATGGTCAAGCCTTCACCGCAATCACCAAAGGGGAACTCGCCCAAATGTCGAAGCAAGTCGTTGCCTACAACAACCTGATCAAAGATGTGGCGGCGAAGCAGGGCGCGATTGCAGTGGATTTTTATAGCACCAAAATTTTTGTGGACGCCGCCACGCTTTACAGCGACGGCAATCATCCTAACGAGAAGGGCTACGATGTGATCGCCGAGATGTGGTTCAAGGCGATAGAGCCATCGCTAAAATAGAATGCCTCTTCTCTTTCACAACACATTGTGCCTCGTGCGCGGTGGCGGCGATCTTGCCACCGGCGTTGTTCACCGTTTGCATCATGCCGGTTTTCCCGTCATCGTTCTCGAACTCGATCAACCGCGTGTGGTGCGGCGCATGGTCTCGGTGGCCCAAGCGATCTATGACGGAGGGATTTCGATTGATGGACTTCAGGCGATCCGCTACGATTTCTTCGGGGCTGCCGTCCTCGCGCGCGGCGGCGATATTCCTGTCTTGATCGATCCCGACGGCGATTCAATCTCTACCCTCCAACCCTCAATCTTAATTGATGCCCGAATGTGCAAGCAGCCGCTCGATACAAAAATTGATTCGGCGCAGTTTGTTGTTGGCTTGGGTCCCGGATTTGTGGCGGGGGTTCATTGCCACGCAATTATTGAAACGAATCGCGGTCACGATCTGGGGCGTGTGATATGGAAAGGCGCGGCACAAGCGGATACGGGCAAACCCGAATCGGTGATGGGCTTTGAAGGTGATCGTGTTTTGCGCGCGCCCGGCGCGGGTGCGTTGTGCGCCCAAAAAGAAATTGGCGATCTGATTCGCAAAGGCGACGTGATCGCCACAGTAGATGGGCAGAAAATAATCGCGCCCTTCGATGGCGCATTGCGCGGTTTGATTCACGATGGCATTTCTGTTAATGCCAATGAAAAAATTGGCGATCTCGATCCGCGTTGCGATCCGCGTTACTGCTTTACTATCTCCGACAAGTCGTTAGCCGTTGGCGGCGGCGTGGTAGAAGCAGTGTTGTCGTGGATGGCGAATAGCAGATAGCAAATGGCGGATGGCAGATGGCGGATGGCAGATGGCTGATGGCAGATGGCTGATAGCCGATGGCGAATAGCCATGCGCCATTCGCTGTACGCCATTTGCCATTCGCTATACGCCATACGCGATATGCCATGAACTTTTCTCGCGCACTACGCCTCACGAATCACGATGTCGTTGCCTTCATTGGGGCAGGAGGAAAAACGGCAGCGATGTTCCGACTTGCGGGTGAAATTGTTGAGTCGGGTGGGCGGGTGATCACTACGACTACCACGCGACTCGGTCTCGATCAACTCTCCCTTGCCCCTGTTCACGTTACCACTTTTGAAGAGTTGCAAATTGCTTTGCAAACTTCGCCGCATGTTCTACTCACTGGCGAGATTAATTATGTTGAGCGAAAAGTTCTCGGCGTTTCTCAATCTCTAATCTCTAATCTCCAACCCCTAATTACCAATTACTATTTACTAATAGAAGCCGATGGTTCTAAACAACTCCCATTCAAAGCCCCCGCCGAACACGAGCCGGTGATTCCAGATTTTGTCACGCACGTTGTCAACATTGTAGGCATTGATGTGATCGGCAAACCGTTAACAGGTGAATACGTGCATCGTCCAGAGATCGTTGCGCGTCTCGCGGAGACTCGTGTAGGCACGATAATTAACCCTGAATTGATAGCTAAAGTTTTAATGCATCCTCAAGGCGGATTTAAAAATGTTCCATCGAATGCGCGAGTGAGCGTGTTGATTAATAAAGTAGAGAACGATGATCGGTTGAGAGCGGCGCGCGAGATCGCAGACCAAACCCTAAGGGTCTTTAAGACCCTTAGGGTTTTGATCGGAGCGGCGAATCAAAATGATCCCATCCGCGAAGTTTGGTCGCGTGTTACCTGCGCCGTTCTCGCCGCAGGCGAATCAAAACGGATGGGTTCGCCAAAACAGTTGTTGAAGTGGAAAGATAAAACGATGTTGGGTCACATTGTGGATGTGGCGTTGGAATCAGAGGCAGGTGAGGTGATGGTGATCGTCGGCGCGGAAGCCGAAAAGGTGAAGCAGGTGATACCGCCTCGCGCGCGCACCGTGTTCAATGCGCGGTATCAGGCTGGACAAAGTGAATCGGTCAAAGCGGCGGTGGCGGCGTCAACTAATTCTGAGGCGATTGTCTTCTTATTAACTGATCAGCCGAACATCACACCGCATATTATCAACGCACTGATCCAAAAATGGCGCGAGACTCTTGCGCCCATTGTTTGCGCGCGCGTCAACGGCAAACGGGCGAACCCCGTTTTGTTTGATCGCAGTGTGTGGCACGATCTAAATCAACTCACGGGAGACACGGGCGGGCGAGCAATTTTTGATCGTCATGAGATCGTTTATGTGGATTGGGACGATTCGATTTTGGGCGAAGCCGATACGCCCGATGAATATCGTACTTTGCAGGAGAGCGCGTTATGAAAAAACTATTGTTAATTGTGTTGCTGTGTACGTCGTGCGCGCCACTCACGGCGATCCCGGATGAAGCCACTGCGGCAACGGCGCAGGTGGGGACGGTTCTTCCGGTGGTGACCTCTGTTCCGTTTGCGACGCCGTTGATTACGATTGCGCCGCTTGACACTCCTACGCGAGCGGTGACGCCGACCATGGCGCCAATACCCTCTTCAAAATTTTCGCCAACCGAGATCAAGTATCGCCTTATTGCCCAATTTGGCGAACCATTTTTTTGCGATCCAGATTTTTATCCGGTGGGGCGCGAAGTGACTGATCAGGAATTGGATCAACGCTTTGAGGCGATTCGTAAGAACCCCGAATTGTTTGAGGCGATTGCGAGGAACAAAAACTTATCGGGCATGGTGTCGTTTACCCAGAGTCAAAAGCAGATCGTTTACAACGAGTCGAAGAAACTTAATTCGATCTTGTTAGAGCCATCGGGTAATCAATATAGATTTAGTTTGCGCACGGGCACTGAGAGCAAGGGTAGCGGTTTGGCGATTGAAGGCGCGGTGGATGGCAACGGCACAATCACTGTTACTAAGCGTCAAACCGCATTTCTCACTTGCCCCATTTGTCTCGCGGTGAACACGATGATAGACACGCCGCTCGGATCGATCCGTGTGCAAGAATTAAAGATCGGGATGCCGATCTGGACTTTAGACTCGTCGGGCGCGCGCAGCGCGGCAGTGGTGACTCGGACGATCAGCCGACCCGTGCCTGCCGACTTTGAGATCGTGCATTTGGTGCTTGCCGATGGGCGCGCGATATTTGTTTCTGCGCCGCATCCGACGGCAGACGGACGAGTGGTTGGCAATTTGCGAGTCGGCGATGCGTTGAATGGATCGTCAGTGGCATTCGCCGAAAAAATTTTGTATCGCGGCGAAGATACGTTTGATATTTTGCCTTCCGGTGAAACAGGTTTGTATTGGGCAAACGGAATTTTGCTCAGAAGCACGCTGGATCAATAGTAAAATGTAACCGACCTATGCGCCGCAAAGGATATGGTGATCGTATAACTTTGAACATTCCCAACTTAACCCAAGCCCGCGCCTACCTCGACGATGCCAATCAACTCAACCCGGGTCCTTGGTATTCACATTCACTCTACGTCGCCGAAGGGGCAAAGTTGATCGCAACGTATCATGCCGATCTTGATCCCGATGCTGCTTACATTCTTGGACTCTTACACGACATCGGGCGGCGGTGCGGGGCGACCAGCATGCGCCATGTGATTGACGGCTACAATTTTTTACATGAGGAAGGTTACGAAGGTGCGGCGCGCATTTCGCTGACGCACTCGTTTCCGATTAAAGATACTCAGATGATCTTCGGCGCGTGGGATTGCTCGGCAGATGAATTAAAGTTCGTGGATGAATATCTGGCGGGCATCGAATACGATGATTATGATCGCTTGCTGCAACTGTGCGACGCGCTTTCTCTGCCTTCCGGCTTTTGCTTGATGGAGAAACGTTTTATTGATGTGGCGCTGCGATATGGCGTGAGCGAACACATCACGCCGAAGTGGCAGAAGTATCTTGAACTGCAAACATATTTTTCGGAGAAGATCGGTAGATCGATTTACCAAGTGTTGCCGAAGGTGGTCGAGAATACGTTTGGGGTTTAAAAGACCGACACGGTTCGCTTTGCGAAACCGTGTCGGTCTGATAGTTGTCTGCTTGAGCGGGTGATGGGACTCGAACCCACGATATCTTGCTTGGGAAGCAAGCGTTCTACCACTGAACTACACCCGCGTTTCGCGCATTCTACCATAGAGCTGCGCCGCGATTAACAAAGTGTACGACGCAAATCCGATCACCGTTAAAATGATTCCATATCCGATGGGCGTAGATCGAGTCAAGAGGTCGGCGATCACCGGACTCGCCAGCGCGTAAGCCCGAATCGTGAAGACGATCCCTCCAGCCGCAATGACGCCGCCGATTCGCTCCGCCCACGTTGGGCGTTTGATCGAGAGCGCAACCATCAACGCGACCCCAACAAAAGTGATCACGCCCGCGATCAATTGTGGTCGCAATTCGGGATCGGCGTGTGCGGTGAGAATAAATGGATAGGAAGGAAGAACGAGGAAGGCATTGATCAGTGCCAAGCCGATCAATAAAGACCTGACAGGTCTCTTAAGACCTGTCAGGTCTTGTGTTACGAAGAGCAGCGCAATCATCATCAACGGCAACACCATATCCACCCGCGTCACCGCAAACGTTCCATCTCTTACGCCTTGCGCGAAACTTAACCACTCGACCAGATCGTACCCCGTGAGTCTCAGCGCAACCGGCGCGGGCATAATCCACGGAGAGAAATAGCCGAACCACGCAAGGGTGAGGGCGAGATAAGCAACAATGCGGAACACAATACGTAAACGTATACACGTATACAAAGTAAACAGGTAGAACTCTGCGTGCCTGTTTACCTCTTTACTTGTCTACCTCTTTCCCTGTCTCCCTTGTTTCCTCTTCACCGCCTCAAGCACCGACTCGATCTCATCTTCCTCACCCTTTCGTGCTCTAAAAAATTTTTCGATGAACTGCGATCGCCGCAAGCGCAGCGCCATCGGCGCCACAGCGCGTACATCGTCCACTGTTGCTTCAACGCGGCTGTCGGCTGCCGCGTAGGCTCGCGCCGCTTCGAACAACGTGATCTCGGCGCGAAGCGAATCGATCTTCATCCGTTGTGTGATCTGTAACCCGGCTTGTTCGGCTTCGGGTGTCAGTTTGACGTTGGGTAAATTATTGCGCGCTGTTTGAATCTCGTCACGCGCCGCTATCGTTTGCTCGGCATAATCGGCAATCGCCGCGCGCGGGTTGTTGAGATACATCCTCACTCGCTTATAAGCGTCGAGCCGTTCTTGAGGATCGCTCAACCCTTTGACGATTACTCGCAATCCAAAGCGATCCAAAATCTGCGGGCGCAAACGTCCTTCTTCGGGATTCATCGAACCGATCAAGGCGAAACGTGAGCGGAACGTGGCCGCCAGCGCGCCGCGCCTCACCGTGTACTGCCCTTGCGCCGCCGCGTCTAAGATCGCATCCACAATAGCATCGGTTAGCAAATTCACTTCATCCACATAAAGCAAGTTACGATCGGCGCGTGCCAGAATACCACGCTCCAACAAAACGCGATTCTGAATCGCCGCGCGCTCGTTCACACCGCCGACCACGTCATCAATTTTCGCGTTGAGTGGCAGTTCAATTAAGTGAACGCGATCCGTGCGCGTTAGTGATTCGCCTTGACCATATTTCTTAGCGCAGTCGGGGCAGACCGAATCGATTCCATCGGTCTCAATGTCTTCGGGCAAGCACCCATACTGGCACAGTGATCGCGGCACCGAAGGCAGGAGATCGCTGATCGATCTCACTGCCGTTGTTTTGCCCGTGCCACGCGGACCGATGAGTAATACGCCGCTCACTGCCGGATTGATCATCGTCAACAACAAGGCGGTCTTCATCTCTGCCTGACCCACGACTGCCATGAAGGGGTAGGGCAGTGGTTCGGCAAGCCCGCGATCTTCGTCGAGCTTCACATCCAGCACAGATTTTGCCGATGCTTGATCGATCAATTGCATTAAGGATGAAACGGTGGGCATAGTTATTGTCCACTAAGGACACGAAGGAACACGAAGGAAAATTTGTAACTGGACTTACGCACTTTAATCACGAATGACTCGAATAAACGAATAACACGAATTTTTCTTTTTTGAAGAGTTGTGAGGAACTCTCTAATCCTCTATTCAGCATTTTCCTGATCCCAACCATTTGTTTTATTGGCATTGGTTGTTGGGATTTTGGAATTTGGGATTTGATTTTTGTTCATTGTCTCATTGTTCATTCTTCATTGCTTTGCTTGCTTCGCCAGCTCTCGTTGTCGAATCCGATAATCCTGTCGCTTCTGTCCGGCAGCGTAACGCGCTTTGTCTTCGTCGGTCTCAGGTTGTATCGGCGGCACAGGCGCCGGGCGGCCACGCTCGTCGAGTGCGACGTAGACTAAATAAGCAGAGTTTGTCGCTACCCGATCGCCACTCATGGGATTCTCGGCGACCACCTTCACTTCCACTTCAACTGTTGTGCGACCCGTCCATGTAATTTCGGCGGTAAGCTCCATCAACTCACTCACATGCACCGGTTCTTCAAATGTCATCGAATCAATCGCCACAGTTACGCACGGACGGTGCGCATAGCGCATCGCACACAGCCCGCCCGCTTCATCTACCAGTTTCATGATCCATCCGCCATGCACGTTGCCGTGACCGTTGGCGTGTTCGGGCAACATCAGTTGGCTGATCGTGAGGCGTGTTTGTTTAGGAGATTTTCCTGTCATTTTTGATTTCAGATTTCTGATTGCGGATTGCGGACGCGCTAAAACTCAGCAATCCGCAATCGAAAATCAAAAATTTCTAATCCATATCCTGTTTCAAGTCGCCCGAATCGAGTGTGTGCAATCGTTCGGGCATTTCTTCCAACACATCAATCGTGTCGAAACCGAGATCGCCTATCAGCGGCGGGAGCGGCACACTGGTCGGCAGCGCGAGTCGTTTGGGAGCGGCTGGCGGCGTGCGCTTGGGCATCTCTTCCATCGAGCGCTTTCGCAAAATTCGCCCATCCTTCGCAAAGTATCCGACGTACTCGCCATCTAGCGCATACACATAACCGTTGCGCGTGTCCACGAATCCGATCCACTCCCCACCCGAATTAAAAATATAACCGTTGCTGTAGAACGCGGCATGTTCGCCGCGTGTGGTGAAGATAGGAATGATTTGCATAATGATGATTATAGCGCAAGCGATTCGTAGAGAGCGATCAACTGCCGCGCGGCGGCGCTCCATTTAAATTGTGAGGCGCGGGCGAAACCTTTTTTGATCAGTTCAGATCGATTCGCCAGCGTGTGCTTGAGTCCTTCGGCAATCGAATCCACGTCGTACGGTGACACCGTCACTGCCGCGCCGCCCGCCACTTCGGGCAAGCAAGAAACGTTGGAAGACAGAGTCGGCGTGCCGCAGGCCATCGCTTCGAGCAATGGCAAGCCGAAGCCTTCATATAAAGAAGGGTAGGCGAACATCGCCGCGCCGCTATACAGCGCGGGCAGATCATCATCTGGCACAAAACCCAAAAAGCGGACTCGCCCTTTATTTTTTTGCGCTTCGGCAAAGATGTCGTCGTACAGCCAACCTTTGCCACCGGCGATCACCAGATCAAAATCTTTTGGCAATTGGGCGAAGGCTTGCATGAGTCGCTTGAAATTTTTTCGTGGGTGGATTGTTGAGACCGAAAATATGTAAGGTCGTTCACCCAACTTATATTTTTCACTTTTCGCTTTATCAACCGTCGGTTTAAATTTCTCATCCACGCCTTCGTAGATCACGCTGATCTTTTCTTGAGGCGTGTTGTAGAACTCAATGAGATCGTTCTTGGTTGCTTGCGAGACGGCGACGATGTGTGTGGCGCGTTTAACAGATCGCGGCACAACTACGTTGAGATAATCGCGCAGAGTCGGCGCGGCCGAGTCGGGATCGCGCGCGAAAGAAAGGTCGTGAACAGTCAAAAGGCTGCGGGCGCGAGTCGGCGGCAGTGTGAAGTCGGGCGCGTGGTAGAGATCGATCTCGCCAGTGATCCATTCAACGTTTATGGGAAGTTGCGCCCGATGCCAAAGTCGCGCTAACCAAATATCATGGAATTGTAAATGCCGCGTGGAGAAATTGGAAGGGAGGGGAGCCGGGGGAAAGGGGATCGGGTTTGGGGAAGCGAAAAAAAGTTGGTAGCGGTTGGCGGCGTCCCCTTTTGCCAATGCCCGAATCATCTCACGCACATATCGCCCGATGCCGCCGCCTTGTCGCACGGCGGCGGTGATCTCGATCCCGATCCTCATTCGACATGCCCGTACGTCCATTTGCGATTGGCGTAAAAATTCCAGAACAAGATCACGCCGACGCGCACCATCAACGCCAAGTTGCCCGCCACGTTGAAACTTGGATGGCTCAAGCCAATGGTAGTGACCATTGGGCGAGTGATCATCAACGCCCCGCTGAAGATCGGCGCGCCAAGCAACAACCCGACGCCGCTGACGATGACGAACTGCGCCAACTTCTTGCCTACCGGTTCGTTCTTTGCTTCGCGGTAGATCCAAGAATAATTCCAAAAGAAGCTGTTCACGACGGCAACCGAAAACGACAATGATTGCTCTACCACTTCGGGGCGCTCGGCGAAAAACAGGGCGACGCTCGAAAACGATGAGAAGAGATTCTGCGCGACCCACGTTCCCACACCTTGCGCGTGAAAATAATTGAAGAGACCGAAGTCTACTAAGAAACTGCTCGCGCCCACAATTAGAAATTTGATAAACCGTTTGATGTCTTTGGGCATGGATGCCCGCAATTCAGAAATGGCTTGCATAAGATGATTCCATCACGAATGACTCGAATGAGCGAATATCACGAATGTTTTTTAATTGCTCTATTCGTTAAATTCGTATATTCGTGACATTCGTGATTAAAGTGCGTAAGTCCAGAACAATTAAAAATTCTGCGCGCTCTGCCTCTCGGCGATAGAATTCAGGAGAAGACACAGCAACCCTAACAGCGCTCCAATAAGCAGATGCACGTTGTTCACATACAAGTTGTCTAAAAACTGGTGCGTCATTAAATGTGTCCACGTTCCCAATAACCCAATCGCCAACGCGCGCTCAACGCCGCCCGCGCGATGAATGACTCGAATCGTAACCGCAAAGATCGATCCCCACAAGATCAAATATCCTGCCAACCCCAGCGCGCCCGTCTCGGCGAGCGTGTTCAAATAAACGTTGTGGGCGTGACCCAACGCATATTGCCACTTCACCAAGCGATACGTTTCGTAAGCCGCCTCATAATTTCCTAGCCCCACGCCGAAGATCGGATTCGCGTCTGCCATGTTCACCGCCGCTTGCCAATGTGCCAACCGTTCCACAATAGCAAAATTTGAATCGTTGACGTGAACACCGCGCACATCGTACACCTGAAAAAAACTTCCGACGTCGGCGAAGCGTGAGGCAATTGCCGATGGCAGAAGATTAAGTGAGTACAGTGTGAAGAAAATGATCACGCCAATGATTGCCAAACTGATTCCGATCCAGCGTCGGCGTGGCACGAAGATAAGCATGACGATTCCGGCGGCTGCCGCCCCGATCCACGCCCCGCGTGAGAATGACAAATACAAACCGGCGAGTGACGCCGCCCCACCTGCGAAGGCGATCAACCCTACCCAAACATTTGTAGGGGCGACTCTTGCGGTCGCCCTTTGGGCAGGGGCAAGCCCTGCCCCTACGATTATTCCAACCCCAACCCCCACCGCAATCGCCACCGTCCATATCATTCCCAAATATCCGGCGAAGGGATTCGGTTGTTCGAATGTGCCGTAAGCGCGATAGGTGTCCCCGAAGATTCTAAATGTGGCGGGTCCGATTCCGCGAAAGCCCCACTCCCACACGCCGCTCATCGTTTGCAACACTCCGCTGGCGATGATGATGGCAACGAGCCAACCGGGTTTCGACAACACCTGACAGGTCTTGCCGAACTTAACACCCGCCGGGTTGACAACAGACCTGTCAGGTGTAGGTTTTGCCCAATCCACGACAATGATCGCCGTGATCAACATCTCGATCCATTTCAACCATTCGTTCAAGGCGGCGTTGGGCGCGCGCACTTGGTTGACGGTGAACGATAGCGTGATCGCTAACAAATAGATCGCAAACGGAATCAAGATCGTTATCGGCGGGATTCTTATTTCTCGCTTCGCCAACCCGCGCAGCAACCACGAGACGACGATCAGCACAAACCCTATTTGCCCCAGATCGATCCATTCGTTTGGCAACGCGGCGGCATACAACGCTTTGGTGGGTCCGAGAATGATCGCAAATGCCAATGCGAACAACGGCTCGGTTACCGCCAACGCACACCACGCCACAATTAAGATTGCCGCTACCGCAACCATCGGCGGCATCACCGCAATCACCAGGCTGAGGGCGATGGCGATCAACGTGAGCGTATATAAAGGAAAGAACGAGTCGTTACGAGGGAATTTGAGGGCGAGCATCAGAAAAGAAATGGCACCGTCATTGCGAGCGTTCTTTGCGAAGCAATCTTGGTCTCGCATTGAGATTGCTTCGTCGCAAAAGACGCTCCTCGCAATGACGACGAGTCTTTAAACCATCTTCGCAAAATACTCAATCGTCTTCTGCAACCCGTCGTCGAGTTTAACTTTCGGTTCCCAATTCAACACGCGCTTCGCTTTGCTGATGTCGGGCTTGCGTTGTTGCGGGTCGCCTTGTGTGCGTCCACTGGCGACGATCTTGATGCCCGCCGGATTATCAGTGATGAGATTGATCGCTTTAGCGAATTCCAAAATCGAAATCTCGTTGGGGTTACCGATGTTGGTCGGGTCGTGTTCGTCTGAGTTGAGTAAACGGGCGATGCCGTCAACGAGATCAGTTACGAAGCAAAAACTGCGCGTCTGCGATCCGTCGCCATACACTGTGAGCGGCTCGTGACGCAAGGCCTGCCCGACAAAATTTGGCACGACGCGACCATCGTCTAACTGCATTCGTGGACCGTAGGTGTTGAAGATGCGGACGATGCGAGTGTTAACGTTGTGCGTGCGGTGATAGGCCATCGTCAACGCTTCGGCGAATCGTTTGGCTTCATCATAAACCGAGCGAGGACCGATGGGGTCAACGTGACCCCAATACGATTCTTTTTGTGGATGTTCCAACGGATCGCCATACACTTCAGACGTTGAGGCGAGAATAAACTTTGCGTTCTTTGCTTTTGCCACACCTAACGCATTAAGAGTGCCGAGTGCGCCGACCTTCAACGTTTGAATCGGTAATTGCAAATAACCGGTGGGCGCGGTCTGCGACGGACTGGCGGGTGAGGCGAAGTGTAGCACCGCATCTACGTTGCCTTCGACAAAAATGTATTCGGAGACGTTGTGCTTTATGAATGTGAAATCGTCGCGCCCGGCGAGATGTTGAATGTTGCGCGTGGAGCCGGTGATCAAATTATCAATGGCGGTGACGCTGTGACCTTCGGAGAGAAATCGATCACATAAGTGTGATCCGATAAAGCCCGCGCCGCCGGTGATGAGTATACGCATTGAGAGTTTCCTTGTAATTGGTAATTAGTAATTGGAGATTAGAGGTTGGAGATTGCGGGCGGATTTTACCACGCGGGGCAATGAACAATGAAACAATGAAGGATGAACAAAAAGACCTTTTGCGAGAAAAGGTCTTTTCGAGTTTGAAGAAATTATTGCGTTTCACTCCAGTCTTCGATATCCAGTCCCTTGATCTTCTCAAAATGTTTTGTATTGTGCGTGACCAAGACCCAATTGTTTGCCTTCGCAATGCCAGCAATCAAGATATCAATGTCGGCAACAGGCGTGCCGCTCGCGCGTGTTGAAGCATACATTTCGGCTGACAGTGTCGCCGCCTGTTCAGTAAGGGGAATGACATTATTCTCAGAAGCGAATCTCAGAAAAGTGTCTAGTTGCTTTTGCGCGTCACGGTGTTTCAGCCCACTCAGAATTTCGTAATAGGTGATGATGCTGAAGTTGATCTGCCCGTGTTCGCTGGTGTAGGCTTGAATACGGGTGACAACGTTTGGATCGCCTCGAAAGAATAGCGATAGAATATCCGTGTCAATTAGCGCAAGTCTCATCTGGCACGTCTTCCCGAAAATGCTTGTTGCCGGCGCACAGAGATGCCTACGGTGAACTCTGCAAAAATATCGGCAGGCATATCTTGCCAAATTCCTGCATAGTGCATGACGGGTCTTAGTTTAGTTTGTGATGCTTTTAAACTCAAACGGAAATGATGCAGGAGCGCATAAACATCTGCTAGTTTTTCTTCGGGGATTAACTTAATCTCTTGGAAGATTTTTTCTTTTGAAATAGTTACTTTCATATTTCACCTCTTTCATTCATACCCGATAGTTTTACCGACTCGGCAATTGCTTCCTTTGTGACACTGCCGTGCCACTGCTCAATAATTGTCTCCCATGCCATCCCTTCGGCAACCATTTCTAAAACATCCGAAACGAAGATTCGCGTTCCACGAAAAGTTGGCTTGCCGTGACAAATCTCAGGGTCGGCGACAATGTAGCGTCCTAACAATACCTGTTTTTGTTTTGGACGGGGAACTCGGTTCTTCAATAGAGACGAGCTTCTCGACAATGTTCTTGTGATTGATTTCTTCCCGTTTTTTTTCATCTTGTTATCTCCGAGACACTTTCACGCTTGGCTGATGTTTAGATTATACCAATCTCTAGTCTCCAATCTCTAACCTCTTCATTACCCCCATCGTCATCATAAACACAAACGCCAAATCCACAAACCAATAACCGGTGTCTACCATGCCGTGGGCGAGACAGTTGATCATTGAGGCGATGAGTCCGATGGTGAGCGCGCGAAGGTCGGGATCGGCGAGTCGTTTAAGTGTCGTGTAGGCATTTAAGAAAAATGCACTCAACATCCAGAACGTTGCCGCAAAACCAAACACACCGAGCCGCGCCAGCGAATCGAGAATAATGTTATGGGCATGCGCCAGATTCGGTTCTTGCCACGCTTCGGGCAAAATATATTTGCCGCGATACGCATACAGAAAATTATCCAGCCCAACTCCGAGCCACGGATGATCGGCGATCATTGAGACGACGGATCGCCATAATTGGATTCGGAAGAATGACGTGCCACTGGTGAAATTAAATGTATCGGCGAAGCGCGGGCTTTGCGACAAAGGGATCGCCGCCACCACGCCCGCAGCCGCCAACCCTGCCAAACCGATCATCGCGCGGCGACCACCCCAAAATAAAATGACAACCGCGAGTGAAAGCGGCACACCCA
>CAKKQG010000040.1:1954-3307 GCA_919901875.1 Anaerolineales bacterium | reverse complement strand
GATTCGCAACAGGAAATAAAACAGCGCGGGCTCAAACACGATGACGCGGAATTCACGAATGGCAACGCCACGAATCTCGGCGATGAAGATGCTTGCGCCTGCAATTAAGACAAAGGCGATGACAGCGAGATCGAGATTGGAGATTAGGGATTGGAGATTAGGGAATGAGGAATGCGGAATGCGGAATGCGGAAATTAGTTTTGGCGCATAGCGAAATGTTGAGGCGACAAAGGCAAGCACCACGCAAATCTCGACCATTGAGAAGGAAAGCGTCCACAGGTTTTTGGGAATTAAATAGAAGGGAATCGTGAAGGCGATGATGGCGAGCGCGATGTCGGGGCGGAGGTAGAAAAGGAGAAGGAGGACGATGGCGCAGATGATGGTGAGGATGAGGAAGGGCGAGTAATAGAAAATTGTGGCGGTGAGCAGTGTGGCTATTAGAGGAAAAGCATCGCCGTATTTGCGGAATGAGTCGGCGAAGTCTGCGCTCCAAGTTAAACCCGATGAGACCCATAGCAGAATCGAAACGATGATGGTGGCGAGCCATTGAGTGAGATCGCTTAGCCGATTCCAAACGATTTGCACCCCAAACCCTTCGGGTCTTAAAGACCCGAAGGGTTTATTAATGATGAGACCCACAACACAGATCAAGGTGATAACTCCAATGATCGTCAGCGGCAATTGCGTATTAGGTCTTGCCGCATTTGTGCTAACAGTAAACGAAACGATTGCCCATTGATCCCAACCCCGGTCTGCGCGAATGATGGCAGTGTGTTGCCCTTGCGATAAACCTGAGGCGAGAGTGATCGTGTCGGTGCGGGGTAGGAGATCAGGTGAGGTAAGAATCACATACGCATTGTTATTGAGATCGCGGGGCAGGGCGTTGGCGGGCTGACCGTCAATGGTGACGAAGAGATAAGCGCGATAGTTGGCGCGGCGTAGAGTCACGTCGAGCTTGTCGCCGATGAAGTTTAATTTGATCGTGGCTTCGCCATCTTGAGGGATGTCGGCGCCGAGATCGGAAAATTTCCAGTTGCCGGTGAATGTGGAGGAGTAATTGGTAATTAGTAATTGAGGGGAGTAAGTGCCTGATGGGGCGGCTGAGGGAGATTGAAGATTGAGAGATTGGAGATTGAGAGCGAAACCTTGTTGGAGGTTGGATGTTGGAAGTTGGAGGAAGAGGGGACCTGACCATGCCCATTCATTCATCGCGCGTTGATATGCTTCGCGGGTGTATTGAAGTTGTTGTTCAGGAGTCACGTTGCCCCAAATGGAAGGTTTATTGCTCCAGCCGAATTCAGATGCCCATAGAAATTTTTTCTCGTCGCTGTGTTTCAACATTTCTTCGCGCAG
>CAKKQG010000040.1:0-1854 GCA_919901875.1 Anaerolineales bacterium | reverse complement strand
CAAGAGAGGCAAAACGGTTGGGGTCAATCGGCGGCGACACTTTGAGGACGGCGACTGCGCG
Organism: Anaerolineales bacterium; assembly: GCA_919901875.1. Taxonomy (GTDB): domain Bacteria; phylum Chloroflexota; class Anaerolineae; order Anaerolineales; family VGOW01; genus VGOW01. Next base: position 1,793 of record CAKKQG010000040.1, on the reverse strand, counting down.
GAGTTTGTTATCACTGGCAGAGTTAAGGAATGCGTCGGTGGCTGCCCGATCAATTTGATCAAGATCGAATGAAACGCGAATCCATTTGAATCCAGAATCACGAATCGTTTTGAGATCGGTTCGCAGATCAACGTTGATGCCGTAGAGGTCGGGGCGGTTGAGGGGTGAACCCAGATCGAGCCCGCGCGTTTGCACGTTGGTGTTGTTGATGACAGCGGCAGAGGCGAACCCGCAGAGGACGAGGAGAATTAAAAAAAAGTTTTTCATTTCACCCAAGTGGGGTTGGTGGTCTGACCGTCGCCGGTGATCTGTTGCGAGAGGCGCGTGTTGAGATCGATGACCCACAAGTTGCCGTTGAGGATGGCGGCGAGTTGCGCGCTGTCGGGCGACCAGACGAAGGTGATGTCGAGTGGCGAGAGCGCGCCGCGATCTGTGGGCGGGAAGATCGCGGCGGCGTTGCTGCCATCACGATCTATGATCATCAAACGATATTTGCTGGTCACACTTTGCAGAGGCGCGCTGGCTTGCAAGTAGGCGATCTGTTTTCCGTCGGGTGAGGGCATGGGGTTTGCCCAGATGCCGCCGCGTGTGATGAGCGATGCGCCAAACGATCCATCCACTGCGAGCGCGGCAACGTCGAAGATGGGACTGTCTTCCGGCGATTCGATTCCGATAGGCGGTCCGTGTAGAACGGTGTATAAAAATTTTCCATCGGGTGTCCAGGCGATGAACGGATTCCAAACCCAGTCGCTATACGTTTGGTAAACGGGATACTTGGCGATGGGTGACGATGATTGTTTGGCGGGATCAATGATTCCTAATTTGTCGGCTTGCGAAAATGCGAGACGCACTCCATCGGGCGACCAAGCGAAGCGTGTGCCGAACCAACCGTACACGCCACCCGATGAGGCTTCGAGGGCGAGAGTTGCTTTATCAATATTCCCCAATGTTGAAAATGTGAGAATGAAGAGATCGTTGTTTGCCTGCCAACCCGGTGCGGTGGCGCGTGGCTCGGCGGTGCTGTAGGCGAATGTGCGCTCACTTGTGGGTGACCAATCTGCCCACAAAACATTTTTCACTTTGAGATCAATCGGCTTGGCGTTGGGATCAATGGTATTGATCGCCCACAATGAATTTGATAAACCCGCTGACGACGGCGACGGTGTTTGGAGTGCCGCCGTGGCGCTAATGACCGTTGTGCGTGTGAAAAGCAAATATCTTCCATCGGGCGCAAGAGAGAACACACGACCATCAAGATCACCGGAGGTGGTTAATGGTTTGCGGCTACCACTTGAGATTCGCATCAACCAGGCATTGCCCGCCGACAAATATGAAAGCGTGCCAGTGATCGGGATGGCGGTGAAGGTGTTTTGCGCGCCGACCATGATGATCTCGGCGAGGGGTTGTTTGACGTTGACGCGGCGGACGATGGCGCGTGAGACTTGCACGCCGTTTTCGAACACGGTGCGGTAGGTGATTTCGTCTTTGCCGTTGACTCCGGTTTGCAAGAGTCGTGATTCGCTGGCAGGCAGACCTTCGTTACGCACGGTTTGTTTTTAAAACGGCACGATCACTTTTTCTACATCAAATTTTTCGGTGACGCGGATGAGGGTGATCGTCGTGTCTTGCGTGAGCGGCGTGAACTCGGACGGCGTTACTTTATCAATTTGCCCAAGCGTGATGTTCGCTTCACTTAACGCATCGCGCACGGTGAGGGCTTTGGTGGCGAGAGTTGTTGTCTTGCTATCGGCGACGATGGTGATGGTGAGTGTGGTGGGTGGGGCGGGCGTGAT
>CAKKQG010000039.1:7242-10124 GCA_919901875.1 Anaerolineales bacterium | reverse complement strand
TTAGACAGCACTCTTCGAACACCGCTCACTGCCCGTTTACTTAAACATCCCACTCATCCCCTGTGGGTCGCCGCCTCCGATCCTGATCCTCAACGTCAGACTCAACTTGAAACGCTGGGCGCGCGAATCATCCGCGTAGATTCCGATTCGGATGGGCGCGCGAATCTCGTTTCACTTCTCGATCAACTCGGCGAACTCGGAATCAAACGCCTCATGGTCGAAGGCGGCGCGCAAGTGATTCGATCCTTCCTTGCTCAGCACGTCGCCGATAGACTCGTCATCACCATCGCCCCTCAACTCATCAATGGGCTTAAAATAGATTCATCCGCTACACTTCATAACGCACACTATCGCCAACTTGGAATCGATCTGATCGTCGAAGCCGAACTTATTTCCAACGTCTAATCTCCAACATCCAGCTTTTCATGGACCGTCAATCGCTAATCTTCACCGCTCCCCGCGCTATTCAACTTCAAGAATCTCCAATCTCTAATCTCCTCCCCCATCACGTCCTCGTCCAAACCATTCGCTCCGCCATCAGCGCCGGAACAGAACTGCTCATCTATCGCGGCGAAGCGCCAAGCGAACTCAACGCCGATGAATCGATCTCGTCGTTGAGCGGTTCGCTTAACTTTCCTTTGAAGTATGGTTACTGTGCCGTTGGAAAAATAATTGAATGCGGGCGCGAGATCGATCCATCATGGAAAGATCGAATCGTTTTTTCTTTCAACCCGCACGAGACTCACTTCGTCGTTTCAATCAACGACCTCATCCCTCTCCCTCCCAATCTCGATCCCGATGACGCCGTCTTCCTGCCCAACATGGAAACCGCCGTCAACTTTTTGCACGACGGCGCGCCCCTGCTCGGTGAGCGGGTGATCGTTTTGGGTCAAGGTATCGTGGGCTTGCTTACCACGAGTCTGTTGTCGCGTTGCCCGTTGGAAAGTTTGATCACATTAGATCGCTATCCGCTTCGCCGCGAACTTTCTCTAAAGTGCGGCGCAACGTTGTGTCTCGATCCAGACGAATCCGATTCAACAAAACACGGGGACGCCGATTTAGTTTACGAACTTTCCGGTTCGCCTCAGGCACTCAACCACGCCATAGAACTGACCGGCTTCAACGGGCGCATCGTCATTGGCTCGTGGTACGGAAACAAAACCGCACCCCTAAATCTCGGCGGGCGCTTTCATCGCAGCCGAATCAAGCTCATCAGCAGTCAAGTCAGCACCCTCTCACCTCAACTCACATCGCGCTGGACAAAAGCGCGGCGCTTTGAAACGGCGTTGAATCTGTTGAAGCAGATCAAGCCTTCACGATTCATCACACATCGTTTTAAATTAAGCGACGCCGCGAAGGCGTATCAGTTGTTAGACCAACGACCTGAAGAGGCGATGCAAGTTATATTCGATTACGAAATACGCAATACGTAATACGTGTTGCGTATTTCGTATTCCATAAAGGACTGTTTATGTACACCGTCGCCGTCAAACGAGATTTTATTGCCCAACATTTCCTCATCGGCGGAGATTGGGGCGCGGAGAATTTTAAACACTCGCATCACTATGTGATTGAAGTTCAACTTGAAGGCGACAAGCTCGACGAGCATGGTTATTTAGTTGACATCGTAGACATCGAAAAACATCTCGGCGATCTCGTCGCCCATTACCGCGATCACACCCTCAACGATCTTCCGGAGTTCAACGGACTCAACCCCAGCATCGAACACTTCTCACGAATCCTCTGCACGACGTTGGCGAGCCTCATCAAAGCGCACACGTTGAAGTGCGTAACGGTAAAATTGTGGGAGAACGAGATTGCGTGGGCGGCTTACAAATTGTCTGTGAACAGTGAGCCGTAGAATTGTTCATTGTTCATTCTCTCATTGTTCATTTAATCGGTTCTTTCGCCGGTGTGCCTGCCCGTCGTGGATATTTGTTCGGCGTGGCGGCAGCTTTGTTGAAGATGACAAGATAACGTGGCTCGACGATGGTCGGCAATTCTACTTGTTTGATCTGTTCAAGCGTGCCGCCCAGAATCCGCGCCGCCTTCTCCGCATCTTTCGCCTGCGCCTCGGCGGGTGCCGACTCTCCCTTCTGCGCTAAAACTTTTCCGCCGACCTTCACCAACGGCAACAAGTATTCCAACAGAATCGGCATCACGGCAACCGCCCGCGCCACTGCCCAATCGTATCTCTCTCGATGCTCTGCTTGTTGCCCGAGCTCTTCCGCCCGCGATTGAATCGCGATTACATTTTTTAATTCAAGTTTCTCGATGAGGTGATTCAAGAATTTAACTTTTTTGCCGACCGACTCGACCAACGTGATCTTGAGATCGGGGCAGACGATCTTAAGCGGCACCCCGGGGAAGCCTGCGCCCGTGCCAACGTCAATTAAACGTATGCCGTGCTGCGTATTCCGTATTGCCAACAAACACGACAGCGAATCGGCGAAGTGCTTAATCTCTACATCTTTCGGCTCTTTGATAGCGGTGAGGTTAAACTTTTCGTTCCACGCGGCAAGTTCTTCGGCGTAGATGCGAAACGAGTTGATTTGTGCGGACGTGAGATCAAGGTTGAGAAGTTGCTTGACGGTGGGAGCGAGATATTCCATTGCTAAGATTATAATTGACCCATGAGCAATGAACAATGAAGAATGAACAATGAACAATAACCTCTCGAAAATAAAACGCATGAGTCAGATCGGATATACGATCACACACGGCGCGCCGACAGAGTCGGAACGTATCTGCCCTCATTGCGATCAACCGGCCCTCGTCTATTCCTTCGCCATCAGCACGCCACCCACCTACAGCCTCTACATCAAATGTGAATCGTGTAACGTCGTTCAACACTTTGCCCTTGACCAAAAACCGCCGAACTT
>CAKKQG010000039.1:6015-7142 GCA_919901875.1 Anaerolineales bacterium | reverse complement strand
CGCCTCACCCTCTCCGTCATTCTTACATTGTTCATTGTTTCATTGTTCATTGTTCATTCCCTCTTCACCGATCTCCCCTCGTTAGATCGTCTCACCGAAAACTTAGTTGTCCCCTCCACAAAAATTCTTGCCCGCGATGGAAGACTGCTTTACGAGATCAACGATCCTGCCGGTTTAAGACATACCACCATTCCACTTAAAGAAATTCCGCGAGCGTGCCAGCAAGCCACCGTTGCCGTAGAAGACTCTGGTTTTTATTCTCACCCCGGCGTAGAGGTCAGCGGAATCATCCGCGCCTTTTGGATCAACTTAACAGGCGGTGAGGTGTTATCCGGCGGGTCAACGATCACCCAACAAGTGGCGCGCAACATGTTGCTCGATCCACAAGAGAAAGCGCAACGCACCTACACTCGTAAGTTACGCGAGAGCATCTTAGCCTGGCGACTCTCGCAAGCCTATTCCAAAGATCAAATCCTCGAACTCTATCTCAACCAAACGTATTACGGTCATCTCGCGCACGGACTCGAATCGGCGTCGCAAGCCTACTTCGGCAAGCACGCCCGCGATCTCGATCTCGCCGAGTGCGCCATGCTCGCCGGTATTCCGCAAGCGCCTGCCATCTTCGATCCGCTCACCAACCCCAACGCCGCAAAAGAAAAACAGATCGTCGTTCTCGATCTCATGCTGAAGAACAAAATGATCAACGACGCCGAAGCAAAGATCGCTAAAGACGAATCCTTACAATACACCTCGACTCCTTTCCCCATCACCGCGCCGCATTTTGTGTTTTATGTGTGGAGCTTGTTGGAGCAGCAGTATCCGCCCGACGTTTTGTATTCGGGTCTCACCGTGACGACGACGATTGATCTCGATCTGACTCGCACCGCGCACGAGATCATCAATCGGCGATTAAAGATTCTGGCAGATGACGCCGACTCGGCGCCACACGGGGCAACCGACTCGGCGTTAGTCGCCATGGATCCTCACACGGGCCAACTCCTCGCCATGATCGGATCGCCAAATTATTTTGATCAAAAAAATTCCGGCGCAGTGAACATGGCAATCGCCCCGCGCCAACCCGGCAGCGCCATCAAACCGATCACCTACGCCGCGGCGTTTGATCCTGC
>CAKKQG010000039.1:0-5915 GCA_919901875.1 Anaerolineales bacterium | reverse complement strand
TTGCCCTTGGACTCCCGCCACAATGATCCTCGACGTGCATACATCCTTCGTAACGAAAGAAGGATTGTCTTACGTGCCGCTCAACTATGATCGCAACTTTCATGGACCCATCTCGGCGCGCGACGCTTTAGGTGGATCGTTGAACGTGCCTGCCGTGAAAGCGCTCGATCACGTTGGGCTTAACAACATGATCTCACTCGCCACGCGAATGGGGATCACGACTCTCAACAACGCAGATCGTTTTGGGCTTGCCCTCACGCTCGGCGGCGGCGAGGTGCGGTTGATCGATCTCACATCGGCTTTTGGCGTGTTTGCGGCTGGCGGCATCCGCGCGCCGACAACGGCGATACTTAAGATCACGAATGCGCGCGGCGATCTGATCTATCAATGGACTCCACCCGCAAGCGAACGAATCCTCGACGAGCGAATCTCCTACCTCATCACTGACATTCTTTCAGACAACAACGCGCGGCTCGCCACATTCGGACCGAACAGCGTTTTGCAAATCGGGCGACCTGCGGCGGTGAAGACCGGGACGACGACGGATTATCGAGATAACTGGACTGTGGGCTACACGCCGGAGTTGGTGGCGGGCGTGTGGGTGGGCAACGCCAACAACGCACCGATGATCAACATCAGCGGCGTGGCAGGCGCGGGACCGATCTGGCATGAGTTTATGCGTGCCGTGCTGTTGGGCAAACCCGAAACAAAATTTGATCAACCGAATGGTCTCGCGCGCGTGGAAGTGTGCGCGCTCTCTGGATTGTTGCCAACGGATTATTGCCCGCACAAGCGCGTGGAAATTTTTATCGAGGGGACGCAGCCGACGGCGCGTGATAACTTTTATCAGCCGTTCAAAGTGGACGCCGCCACGGGCGCGTTAGCCGACTCTAACACCCCGCCGAATCGAATCGTGACGCAAGTGTTTTTAGTGTTGCCACCCGAAGCACAAGAATGGGCGAGGGAGAAAGGGATACCGCAATTACCAGTAAACAGTTATCAGTTATCAGTAAGCAGTAATTTGAAGATAACGTCGCCCGATGACAAAACTGTTTACAAAATCTCACCACGCTTGCCGATCTCGAATCAACAAGTGTCCTTCAACGCCGTGAGCGCAAAAGCGTTTAATGAAATTTCGTTTGTGTTAGATGGAGTTGTGATCGCTACCGTGCGTGAATCACCGTATCAAGCTTTTTGGCAACTCGCCGAGGGGAAACATAGTTTGAAAGTGGTTGGGGTAACCAGGGAAGGAGAGAAGGTGGAGAGTGCGGCGATTACGTTTGAGGTGAAGCCGTAAATCAAAAGACCCGTCAAATTTGTATAACTCGACGGGTCTTTTGTTCACCTTATTTCTTTATCCCAAATTTTAATCCTGAAGAAGCCGCTTTGACCAATAAACCCACATCATACGAGAATATCTTTTGCTGCTTTGTTTTATGAACTTCAAGGGCAATCTGAATTAACTTATCTACAACTTGGCTAGGTTTTAGTCCGGTCGGCTCCCATAAATAGAAAGAAAGTGAGCCGGGCATAGTATTTAACTCGTTTACATAAACCTTCTCGGTTTTTTGATTCACAAAAAAATCAATACGTGCAATCCCACATCCACCGATGGCTTGAAATGCTTGCACCGCAGTTTTCTGTATGCGTTCTCTCAAAGTTTCAGAAATGGGCGCTGGTATCTTTCGTTCAGCGCCTTTCATCCCTAGAGCTGCTTTGCCTCGCATATATTTATCTTCATAGCTCAAGAAATCTTGCCAAGGAATGGGTTGCTCACAGGCTGATGCTGTCAGTTCTTGCGAGTCGCCTAAGACTGCACAGTTAACCTCGATCATGTTTTCGACGGCAGATTCGATCATAGCGGCGTCATCAAAACTTAGAGCTGTCTCTAGTGCTTCTCGCAACTCTGTTTCGTTTTGAGCTTTTGAAATTCCAATGCTTGAACCAAGAGCGACTGGTTTGACAAAAAGAGGATAGCGAAACTTATCGCTAATCCGTGCTATCGCCTGATTCGAATCAAGTTGCCATTCATATTTTCCGATAATGAGAAAATCAAGAATAGGCAAGCCATGATAGCGCAATATCTTTTTGGTCATTACTTTATTCATTCCAATTGCCGACGAAACAACATCACATCCTACATAAGGCAGGTCTGCCATTTCAAGTAGCCCTTGTAGCGTTCCGTCCTCGCCATGTGTACCATGTACGCATGGGAAAACCACATCGAGGGGAATCACTTTGCTTGAACGCAACCAGCCACTGGTGAGAGGTGTGATCAATCCACCAACACCTCGATCTGGTGGTATGGCTGCGCGAGTTGCACCAATAACATCTGGGTCAAAGTTTAAAAACGATCCGATGTCTGTTAATGCATTGCCGGTATACCACTCACCATTTTTGGAAATATAAATTGGAACAACTTCATATCGCTCGCGATCTAAAGCGCGAATGATTTGAAGACCTGTAATAATTGAAACATCATGCTCTACCGAACGTCCCCCAAAGATTACACCAACTTTCCTTTTTTGACCCATGGTTTTCTCCGTGCTGTAATGATATAAGTTTAAATTTTTTCGGAATAGATATCGGGCAAGTCATTAAGCAAAAGAACTGTGTCACCTTGCTGCGCCAGCCGCAAAAAGGTTTCCCGCGCTTTTTGGAAAGTGGAAACGACCACCACTTTGTCTAAATCGAACTTGGCCTCTCGTAAGCCCTCATAGATAGGAGCAGTACGTTCTACTCCTACCAAAATTACAAAGTCGCAAAGGCCCGCTGCCTGTAAGCCGAGATTGTGGTTCTCTTCTTTCTCGATGACCCCTAACTCTACCATGCCGGGCGTGACAAGAATCTTTTTCCCGCTTTCAAAACCACCTAAAATTTCTAGTGCGTAACGAGCTCCAACAGGATTTGAGTTGTACGCGTCATTAATAAGATTGATGCCGTTAGGTTGCGGCAGCAATTGTAGGCGGGCATGCACGGGCTTTAAACTCTTGAGCCGTTCCCCTATAGCGCGTAAGTTTAAACCCAATTTCAACCCTAGTGCGGTAGCAATCAAGATGTTTAATACATTATGCTTGCCAAGTAATTTAACCGCGCACGAGCACATCTCGTTAGAACGCCGGTCAATAATAGTAAACGACATTCCTTTTGGAGTAGTACGAATCTCAGTCGCCCACAGCTGCGCCGATGGATTGTTTTGAATGCTGACTAGAATAACTTCTTTATCACCAATTTGTTGCACAAAACGAGGAGTATACTCATCGTCAGCATTGAAAACAGCAGTGCCTTTCGGTGGAATAGATTTTATTAATTCGTACTTTGCCTGAGCGATACTTTCTAAAGACCCAAACCTTTCGAGATGCTGCGGCCCAACAGCAGTAATTGTGCCCATGTGTGGGGGCGTGAGTTGACAAATTCTTGCTATTTCGCCTATCTGGTAGGCCCCCATTTCAACAATAAATAATTTATGTTCTGGTCGTAGGGATGCATTGATCACTTTACAAACCCCCATCAGGGTATTATAGCTTTGGGGAGTTGCCAAAACTTGTTTGTGTGTTGCTACAATATGAGCCAAAATTTCTTTGGTGCTAGTTTTACCAAAGCTTCCAGTGATTCCAACAATAATAGGTTTGAATCGTTTGATTTTGGAAGTGGCTGACCAAAGGTAGCTTTCTTGAACGATCTTTTCAAGAGTCCTAAACAACACACTATTTACTGCAATTAGCCATATCGGCGAAGTAAACAGCCACATTCCCCATAATAAAACTACGCCGCTGATCGACCAAAGATCCTCTCTCGTTGCCATTTGTGTCAAGGTCATCATCACTCGTACACTTAATGCCATGACGATAAGTGAAAATGCAGAGATGCCTAAAAGCAATCGTTGTAGTCGCTGCGTATACTTTAACTTCTTGATTGCTTGCGGGCGGTGTACTTGTCTGCCAATAGAAATGGCAATTATTCCTCCCGCTATACCTGCCAGCCATACTAGCCACACGGACGAGGTGAATCTTAGAGAGGCAATGATTAAGCAAAAAACCAGAAGAAACAACCATGTAATTACAACGGCGCGTGAGAAAATTTGTGTGATCTTGTCACGCATCCATCCTATAAACCGATGCGAATCGTACTCCTCGATTTGAAAGAAAAGCAATAGATGCCATACTTGAAAGAGGAATGCCAAAGCCCACGGCATTGAAATTACAAGCAGTAAATCAGCCATGTCTTTAATGTCGCAAGAAGTTATCTAAAGTTTGAGTTACCAAAGCAGGTTGATCGAGAAAAGAGTAATGACCTGCATTGGGAAGAACTACTAATTTTGAGTTCGGAATTTTATTTGCCATTAATTGCCCATCTGCTAGAGGAGTGGCATCATCTTTTTCGCCCCATATCAAAAGTGTTTGTGCGCTGATACTAGGGAGTAGAGATTCCAAATCTTCAGATACCACTTTGCCAAAAGTTTCTTTCAAACGCCCAGCATTCAAATAATCCGTAGAACCAATCGTCCTATAAAAACGACGCCGAATATTTTTCCGAAGAATATTTGGTAAGCGATCTACGACGGGTTTACCGAGTTCAGCTAATATTCTGGACAATTTATATTTCCAGCCAGTTTCGTATTGGCGAACACCTGCACTATCTACAAGGATCACAGACTCAATTTGCTCGGGATGTAAGGCGGCTATTTTGATCGTAATACGTCCACCAAAAGAGTGACCTAGCATATCGGGCTTCTCGATTTTGCACTTAGCCATAAAATCTAAAACCAGATCAGCATAATCGCTCACCGCCCATCCGTTAGGTGGGAAGTCACTTTGACCAAAGCCGGGCAGATCGAGCGCATAAACCTTGCGATAACTGGAGATGTGTTTTATTAATGGATATAAACTTCCTAAATGTGTTCCCCACCCATGTAATAAGACTATAGGCTTTCCTTCGCCTGCACATTCATATCGAATCCGCAAGCTAGCAACATTTATAAACATAGTCGTTTCAGCTTACTTGAATAGCGGCTCCCAAACGCACGAGCTTGCCGACTGCGTTATGGAACGTGCGGTTGATAACTTGTGCATCCTCAATAACACTTACCCCGTTGGCGACCAGTGCCGCCCCAAGTAAAGCTAATCCGGTTCGTACATCGGGTGTTTCGAGGGAGATAGCACGTAAGCGGTTTGGACCTAAAATGATTGCACGATGTGGATCGCATTGAATAACTTGCGCTCCCATTGACATTAAACTATCCAAGAAATGCATACGGCTATCAAAAAGTTTTTCGTGAATTAACAATGACCCAGATGCTTGACTAGCAACGACAGCCGCTAATGGTGTGAGATCACTAGGAAAACCGGGCCAAGGCGCAGATGCAAGTGTTGGCTGACCAGTTGTATATTGCTCTTCAATTTGAAGAGTTTCATGAACTGGCACAAATATAGTGCGATTTTCACATGTGACATGAATTCCCAGTTTTTGATATCTTTGTAAAACCACCCGCATCGTTTCAAAATCTACATCGGTAATTGTGATCTCCCCTTTTGTTATTGCAGCCATAGCTATCAAGCTGGCGATTTCGATATGATCAGCCGCTAAACGGTAAGAAGCGCTATTTAACTCTTCGACTCCATGAACACGGATGAGGTTAGTTCCCGCCCCCTCAATCTTTGCTCCGCAAGCCACAAGAAATTTAAGCATCTCTTGTATATGTGGCTCACAAGCTGCATTTCTCAAAATGGTTGTGCCGTTGGCGCACACTGCCAGCAAAATAGCTAATTCAGTTGCCGTGACACTTGCCTCTTCTAGCAAAATGTCCTGACCACTTATTGGCTGGGTGATGCTTAGTGAAGTAAAATCATTTTTCACTTCAAGATCGATGCCAAAGTCAGCTAGAACTTTTAAATGGGTGGCGACCCTTTCCTTAG
>CAKKQG010000038.1:3654-6977 GCA_919901875.1 Anaerolineales bacterium | reverse complement strand
AACCCTCGTCGTGATTCCATTTATCGTCATGTTACTTGAAGTGATCTACGGCGCGCTGATCAAACCCGGCATCGGCGCAAAACCCGTCCTCATCGGTGTGCGGCAAGTAGTGATCACGGTAATCTTTGTGGCTCTCATGATCCTCACTTATCGCTAACAACAGTTTCACGTATCACGTATTCCGTATCGGCTCATTTGTCTCCCAATCTTCAATGGTTCATGGCTATCAGCCATTCGCCATTCGCTATCCGCTACTTCACTCATCTTCTCCTAATTCTATCTACAAAAATTTTTGTTATAGTATCTGCGTCGTCAGGAAAAACTATGCGGTGTAGTTTAAAACTGTGAGGCTACCGTGCGGCAGAAAAAACAACTCGTCGTTCGTCGTTTACCCCGTAAAGCTGAACCGCCTCTCCCCACGCCTCCGCCTCGCCCTTCGCTCTTTGAAGTTTGGCAGCATCGCATTCAACTCTTTGGCGCGCGTTGGCGCAACGTCATTTTGGTTGTGATGGGCGCGCTGCTGGCCTTTGCCATGATGCTAGTTTATGATTCGGCAAAGCCGCCCCCGCAAAATTTAACGCAACAAGATATTGACGAGGCTGTGTCGCGGACAATGGCTTCGGCAACTCCGCCGCCCGCCATTGCTTCGCAAGTGTATGCCTACGTTAGACCGTCACTGGTGCGCATCGAAGCAACCAACGACGACCCCGATCCTAAAAAACGAACCTCTATTGGCACGGGCGTGATCTTTGACGACACCGGCACCATACTCACAGCGTTGCACATCGTCAACGGCGCCAAGAAGATCGAGGTGACGTTTTGGAACGGCGATAAATCGGACGCAACGATCCAACTCAAGCAAGCCGAAAATGATATTGCCGTTCTGCGCCCCGACCTGCCCCCCGACAATTTAATTCCTGCCACGCTCGGCAACCCCAATTCGCTGCGACCCGGCGATCTAGCGATTGTGGTCGGTCATCCGTTTGGGATTCAGAATTCTGTGACCGAAGGCGTGATCTCTGGCACGAATCGCAATTTCATGTCACCCAACTCGGGGCAAGTTATTCAGAACGTGATTCAATTCGACGCGGCAGTGAACCCGGGCAACTCCGGGGGACCGTTGTTGAATCGTTACGGTGAAGTGATGGGCATCGTCACCGGATTAATCAACCCCACAGATCAAGGTGTGTTCATCGGTATCGGTTTTGCCGTCCCGATTCAAACTGCGGCGAGAGGACTCGGAGAACCAGAGGATTAGCGGATGGCGAATGGCAAATAGCGGATAGCATATCGCGTGATACGTGATGCGTGATATGCGATACGCCATAAGCGATACGCGATTGGAGACAATATGACAACAACCTACAACGAAAATTCCCCCATCATGGAACGAGTTTTATATGAAGTGAAGAAAGTGATCGTCGGGCAAGATCATTTGCTAGAGCGCGTGCTGATCGCCGTTCTCTCGCACGGGCACTTGTTAGTGGAAGGCGTGCCGGGTCTGGCAAAAACGTTGACCATCAAAACGCTGGCGGATGTGATGAGCGGCGAATTCAAACGCATTCAATTCACACCCGACCTGGTGCCGGCCGATCTGGTTGGCACGCGCATCTACAATCAGAAGACGGGCAAGTTTGATACGGCTTTGGGTCCCGTCTTCACCAACTTGCTCCTTGCCGATGAAATTAACCGCGCCCCCGCCAAAGTGCAAAGCGCGTTGCTCGAAGTGATGCAGGAGCGTCAGGTGACCATCGGCGGCACCACGCACAAAGTGCCGCAGCCGTTTTTGGTGATGGCGACTCAGAACCCGATTGAGACCGAAGGCACGTATCCCCTGCCCGAAGCGCAAGTGGATCGCTTCATGATGAAAGTGATCGTGAACTATCCCAGCGAAGGCGAAGAGTTTGTGATCGTCGAACGCGCCACGAGCGCTTTCGCCGAGGTCAAATCTATTATCACCACCAAGCAAGTCTCGGCGTTGCAAAAAGAAGTGGAGAAGGTCTACGTGGACCCGGCGCTGATGGAATACTCGGTGCGTTTGGCAACCGCCACGCGCGAACCGCAGAAGTTCGGCATCAAAGACGTCGCCCAATATATTCTTTACGGCGCGAGTCCGCGCGCCTCGATCAACATGATCATCACTGCCCGTGCCTTGGCGTTCATTCGCGGGCGCAACTACGTCTTGCTCGAAGACATCGCCGATATGGCGCACGACGTGATGCGGCATCGCCTGGTGATGTCGTACGAAGCCATGTCCGACGGCGTGAACGCCGAAGCGATCGTTGACCAAGTGCTGGCGCACATTCCGATCCCAACACAACCATTAAAGACGTATGCGATGCTCGATGAGAATGTTAGGGCTTAAAGATTCCTTACCGCCGACGATTCAGACCGACGCGGTCTTGCGAAGCACGTCGGTCTCTGTGAAAAAACTTCATGCTTGCGACTAAACCCGAAAATATTTTGAAGCGCCTCGACTGGACGGTCATCCGCCGCCTCGAGGGAGTCTTGCAGGGCAACTACCGCACGCTCTTCCTCGGCAGCGGACTCGATCTAGCGGATCTGCGCGAGTATCAATTTGGCGACGACATTCGCCACATTGATTGGAATGTCTCGGCGCGCATGAACACACCTTACGTGCGGCGGTATCTCGAAGAGCGCGAGATCACGGCTTGGTTTCTGCTCGACTTGAGTCCGTCGGTGGATTTCGGAACGGTGAACACGCTCAAGCGCAACATGCTGATAGATTTCGTAACGACGTTGGCGCGGTTATTGACTCGCAACGGAAATCGAGTCGGCGCGGTGTTATACAACGGGATTGAAGATCGGGTGATACCGGCTGGCGGCGGAAAAATGCAAGTGCTCCATTTAATTAACGAACTCTTGCGTCAGCCTAAACTCCAGCGCACGCCGCCAACCAACCTCACCAAACTCTTGGAGACCGCCCATCGCGCCATTAAACGACGTTCACTCATCTTCATCGTCTCCGATTTTTTCAGCGAGCCGGGCTGGGAGAAACCGTTGATGCTGTTGAATCGGCGGCACGAAGTGTTAGCCGTGCGCCTCAGCGATCCACGCGAAAGCGATCTGCCGGATATGGGTTGGGTGATCTTGGAAGATTCCGAGAGCGGCGAACAACTGCATCTCAACACTGGCGAGAGAAAATTCCGCAAACGATTCGACGAGGCGGTGAAGAAACGCGAATACGAGTTGAGCGTGAAATTCCGCATGGCAAATGTAGATACACTGCCGCTTTCCACCGAAGACGATCTGACGAAATCCTTGATACGTTTTGCGACCACGCGCAAAATGCGAAAAGCGCA
>CAKKQG010000038.1:0-3554 GCA_919901875.1 Anaerolineales bacterium | reverse complement strand
GCGATTGGCAGTGGCATTCTGGTTTCGCTCGATGCGATCTTTGAGAATCCATTACCACAAACCGCCGATGGTCCGGCATTTGGTCGTTTCACTGCTACGCCACCCACCCGCTTAGGCGGACCCACGCCCACACCCAGAGTAACCGCCGTGCCGCGCGGACAATACGTGCCGGCGATTGTGGTCTTGATGAGTGATGGGCAGAGCAACACCGGACCCGCGCCGCTGGATGTGGTTGATCTCGCAGTGAAACGCGGAGTGCGAATCTACACGATAGGCGTTGGCAGTGCCGATGGCGTGGTTCTCAATTTTGGCGGTCGCTCGATTCGCTCGCGCCTCGACGAAGCGACGTTGAAGGCAATTGCCGAAAAAACAGATGCGGAGTATTTCAACGCGCAGAACGAAAACGATTTGAAAGCAATTTACGAAACGCTAGGAACTGAGATCGTCTTCAAACCGGAAAAGACGGAAGTGACCTTCATGTTTACTGCTCTCGCCGGAGCGATGACGCTCATCGCGGGCATTTTGTCGTTGTTGTGGTTTAGCCGATTGCCGTAAAAATTAGAGATTAGAGATTGGAGATTAAACCCAGCGCGCAGATTCATTAATTTGAATCTGCGCGCTTTTTGTTTTGCTACAATACCCTTCAAATATGACCCCACTCCACCAACTCCTCGATCAATGCGCCGCCCTGCATCATCATCTTTGCCCGCGCCAAGTATTGGGCGTGCGTATGGGGATGTTGGCAGGCAAGGTGTTAAGCCTCGCCCTGCCGCAGAGTGATAAACGGTTGCTGACAATTATGGAAACGGATGGTTGCGGCGCAGACGGCGTGGCAGTGGCGACCCATTGCTGGGTCGGGCGGCGAACAATGCGTATCGAAGATTATGGCAAGATGGCGGCGACATTTGTGGATACGGTCACCGCGCGCGCTGTCCGCATCACTCCGATTCTTGAGGCGCGTCATCTCTCGCTTGATTACGCGTCCGAAGAAAAAAATCATTGGCAGGCACAGTTGATCGGCTATCAACGAATTACGGATGAGATGTTGTTGTCGGTTCAAGAGGTCGTATTGAAAATTTCGTTTGAGAAAATCATTAGCGCGGCGGGCAAGCGTGTTCACTGCGAATTATGCGGGGAAGAGGTTATGAACGAGCGCGAGGTGTTGTGCGCTGGAAAAATTTTGTGTAAAGCCTGCGCCGGTGAGGCGTATTACGTCTAGACATTTGTCAGATTGACGATGTGACTTCATACGCGTTATAATTTTTTCAATTGAATAGATTGACCTTCGGGGCAGGGTGAAAATCCCGATCGGCGGTAAGTCGCAACCACACGCATCAGCGCGAGACGAGCCCGCGAGCGAACTTCGGTTTGCACGATCCAGTGAAATTCTGGAGCCGACAGTAATTTGTTTCGTAGGGGCAAGCCTTGCGCTTGCCCAAGCGAATAATAAGTCTGGATGAAAGAAGGTGATAGAAGCCGCCGTGGTAGCGGGTTCTGTCGTTGCGCGCCGCCGAAGGGCGCGGGAGCCGTCACGATTCGTTCCCGCCCGTCCTTCGGTTTTTGTTGCGTATAAGACCGCGTCGGTTTTAGAAACCGACGCGGTCTGGTCGCGCGTTGCCTTGCCCCGTTGACGAACTTTCAATGGGGCTTTTTATTTTATGACATTCTCTGATCTTCTCAAAACAAATCATCACGCACACGCACACAAACATCGCGGCACACGGTTGATCATCGCGCTTCTCTCGCTCGCTTCTGTCGTGCTGTTGTGGCAAATGTTGATCTGGGTGAATCAATTGCCGCCTTACATCCTGCCTTCGCCGCTTCGCGTGTGGACTCAATTCGTTATCGTCCTCAATGACGGGTCGTTACTGCGTCACACCCTCATCACGCTCGGCGAAACTTTGGGCGGTCTCGCTCTGGGTCTCAGTATCGCCGCCGTTTTAGGTTACGTTCTGGCCCACTCGCCCATTCTGGAAAAATTTTTAGAGCCCTACATCGTCGCTTCACAATCCGTTCCGATTGTGGCGATTGCCCCGTTGCTCATCATCTGGTTTGGGTCCGGACTCACGTCCAAAGTTTTGATCTGCGCCCTGATCGTCTTCTTCCCGGCATTGATCAACACCATTGTCGGCGTGCGCTCTGCCGAACAAGATTTATCCGACCTGATGCGGTCACTGCGCGCCAACCGTTGGCAAACCTTCATCCATCTCGAACTGCCCTCTGCCCTGCCAATGGTGTTAAGTGGAATCAAGATCGGCGCGACGCTGGCGGTGATCGGCGCGGTCATTGGTGAATTCGTCAGCGCCGATCGCGGCTTGGGCTTTTTGATCACGTCGGCGCGCAACAACTTTGACACGGCACTGGTCTTTGTGGCGATATTCGCTTTAGTCGCTATTGCTATTTTGTTGTATGGGACAGTGGCGATGTTGGAAAAGATTTTGTTGAAGTGGAAACAGTGAAAAATCCCAAATCCCAAAAACCCAAATTCCAAACTACAAAATTCAAAATTCAAACCACCCAACTACCTAACAACCTAACTACCTAATCTGAAAGGATACCCAAAATGAAAAAACTTCTTGTCGTTCTACTCGCTCTCTCGCTCGCCGCGTGCGGCGGCACACAGATTAACGCTCCCGCGCCCACGGCGGCGTCACCTGTTAAGGTCAAGCTCTCTATGGGCTACATCCCCGATGTGCAGTTCGCGCCGTTCTACGTCGCGGCGGAGAAAGGCTACTTCAAAGAGCAAGGCATCGAGGTGGAGTTCGTCACACAATTTGAAAACGATTCGGTGCCGTTGTTGGGGACAAATCAATTGCAGTTCGCCATCGTCAGCGCCGAGCAAGTGGTGCAGGCGCGGGCGCAAGGATTGCCGATCAAATATGTGTGGGCCTGGTATCAAAAATTTCCTGTGGCTGTTGTTGCCAAAGCGTCGTCAGGAATCAAAACGCCGGGTGATTTGGCAAATCGCAAGATCGGTATACCCGGACTCTATGGCGCATCGTATATCGGTTTGCGCGCGTTATTGAAATCGCAAAAGATCGCCGAGAAGGATGTGAAGTTGGAGTCTATCGGCTTCACGCAAGTGGAAGTTTTGAGCGTGGATAAAGTTGAGGCGGTGGTCGGTTACGCCAACAACGAGCCGATCAAATTGAAAGCGTTAGGGCACAACGTGAACACGATTTATATTTCTGATTTTGCGAATCTGGCGGGCAATGGATTGGTGACGAATGAAAAAACGCTGAGCGAGAATCCAAAGCTGGTGCGAGCGATGGTCATTGCCGCCAACAAAGGTTTAGCCGACGTGATCGCCAAGCCGGAGGAGGGCGTGGATGTGTCGAAGAAATATGTGGAAGCGTTGGGCAAAGGGGATGCCGCCACGCTAAAGATCGCCCGCGACGTGTTGGATGCTTCGATCCAATTATGGAAAGCGCCGACTCTTGGCATGAGTGATAAAGCGAAGTGGGAAGCGATTCAATCTACGCTGCTCGACATGAATCTGATCCCCGCGCCTGTGGATTTAGAAAAAGCTTTTACGAACGAGTTTGTAAAATAGA
>CAKKQG010000037.1 GCA_919901875.1 Anaerolineales bacterium | reverse complement strand
CAAGGCGTCGTGGTAAGAATGAACAATGAACAATGAACAATGAAACAATGAACAAAAAATTCTCTGCGATCTCTGCGAACTCTGCGTTTAAATCTTTGCAACTGTGTTAAATCCCTTCATGCATAAACTCATCCTCGTCAAACACTCGTTGCCAGAAATTGACGAAACGAAACCCGCCAAAGAATGGGGACTCGGTTTTGAAGGTCGCGTACGCTGCAAGCCGCTTGCCGATCAGTTAATGGGTTATCATCCCGACGTTGTGATCTCTAGCGTTGAACCCAAAGCGTATCAAACAGCGCGAGTGTTAGTCGGATTGTTGGACGAGCCGACTCTGCCGTGGGAGACGATGGAGGGATTGCACGAGCATGATCGGAGCGATGTGAGATTTTTAGACAGAGATGAATTTGAAAAACGAGTGGCAGAATTTTTTGCCAAACCATCGCAAAAAGTTTTCGGCGCAGAGTCGGCAGACGAAGCGCATGATCGTTTTGCACACGCGATCAACGGCGTAATCGAGAAACATGGCAACCGCACGATCATCGTTGTCGCCCACGGCACGGTCATTTCGCTGTTCGTTTCGCGTCTTGCCAATCTTGATCCGTTTTCGTTGTGGAAGTCACTAGACTTGCCTTCGTATATAGTTTTGTCATTGCCCGATTTTGGCTTGTTGAAGATCGCGCCAAGTTTAAATCACGAATGACTCGAATGAACGAATAACACGAATGAATCTCCAATCTCCAATCTCCAATCTCAAGTTCGACGACAAAGGACTCCTCACCGCCATCGTTCAAGATGCAAACACGCATGAAGTGTTGATGGTCGCCTGGATGAATGAAGAATCTTTGCGCCTGACTCAAGAATCAAAAGAAGCGTGGTTCTGGAGTCGCAGCCGCAATGAGTTGTGGCACAAAGGCGCAACCAATGGCAACGTGATGCGCGTGCGCGAAATTTTTGTGGACTGTGACGCCGATACGTTGTTGCTCAAAGTTGATCCAGCGGGTGCGGCGTGTCACACGGGAGCGCGAAGCTGTTTTTATACAAAAATGTTTTGATCGTGACAGGATGACTTAATGACAGGATGACAAGATGATCTTTATATTCGGATCATCTTGTCATCCCTTCACCTTTTCATCTTGTCATGCCTTATGCGTCTCGTTTTAAAGCTCGGCACCTCCACCCTCACCGCAGGCACGCGACAAATTTCCTCACCGCGTCTTGTCGATCTTGCGCGTCAAGTGGCGGAACTGCGCGAATCGAAACATGAAGTGATCGTTGTCTCGTCGGGCGCAATGGCAGCCGGGCGCGAAGCGTTAAATTTTCCGCAACTGCCCAAAGACATTCCCGCCAAACAAATGCTCGCCGCCATTGGTCAGCCGCGCCTCATGGCACGCTACGAAAAAGTTTTTGATCTCTACGGAGTCATCGTCGCCCAAATTCTTCTCACTCGCGCCGACCTTGCCGATCGCCGTCGCTACCTCAACGCGCGCAACGCTCTCGTCGCCCTCATCGCTCAGCGCGTCGTGCCGATCATCAACGAGAACGACACCGTCGCCACCGAAGAGATTCGCGTCGGCGATAACGACAACCTCTCGGCGCTCGTCGCAAATTTAATTGACGCCGACACGCTCATTCTGCTCACCGATCAAGCTGGACTCTTCACGGCTGATCCACGCAACGATCCAACAGCCCAACTTATTGCTGATGTCACCACGCCTGACATCCCCGATTCGGTTTGGGATGCCGCCGCTGGCAGTGGCAGCCGACTCGGCACGGGCGGCATGATCACCAAAATTCAAGCCGCCGATCT
>CAKKQG010000036.1:7593-12599 GCA_919901875.1 Anaerolineales bacterium | reverse complement strand
GGCAAGCGGGTGACAACGTGGGGTTGTTGCTGCGCAGTATTGAGCGCGAGCAGATCGAGCGCGGGATGGTGTTAGCCAAGCCGGGGTCGATCACGCCGCACAAGAAATTCAAGAGTCAAGTATATGTGTTGAAGAAAGAAGAGGGTGGACGGCACAAGGCGTTCTTCAACGGGTATCGTCCGCAGTTTTATATTCGGACGATGGATGTGACGGGCGAAATCAAGCTTCCTGATGGGGTAGAGATGGTGATGCCGGGGGACAACATTGACATGCTGGTGGAGTTGATTACGCGGGTGGCGTTGGAGAAGGGGTCAAAGTTCGCCATTCGTGAAGGTGGTCTCACCGTGGGTGCAGGCGTCATCACGGAAATTATTGATTAGTAAAGTAGGACAAGTTGTCAACTTGTCTTATACAAATAAGAGGTAAATCATGGCTAGCAAATCAAAAGATGTTCGTCCGGTGATCACATTAGCATGCGCTGATTGCAAAGAGCGCAATTACACGACGGAGAAGAATCGCCGCAACGATCCGAATCGCATTGAAATAAAGAAGTTCTGCTCGCGCTGTCGCAAGCATACGGTGCATAAGGAAACGAAATAGCAAATGGCGGATGGCAAATGGCGGATGGCAGATGGCAGATGGCAAGATCGTAGCGATTCTCTATACGCTATATGCCATACGCTATACGCTATATGCTATACGCCATTTGCTGACACAGGCCAGTAGCTCAATTGGTAGAGCACTCGACTCCAAATCGAGCGGTTGTGGGTTCAATTCCTGCCTGGCCTGCCTTTAAAATTTTATTTAGTTAAATGACAATTATGAATGATAATCCAATCCTAGGTCCGATCATCCGATATGCGCGCGAGACGCGCGCCGAGTTGAGCAAGGTGTCGTGGCCCAGCCGACAAGATGCAACCAACTTAACCATTGTCGTTTTGGTGACGGTGGTTGTGAGCTCATTAGTGCTGGGTTCTTTCGACGCATTGTTTTCGCAAGTCTTTGTAATGTTGTTAGGCGTTAAATGATTAGCAGTATGACTGACGAGAACGAGAAACCCGACGACTCGTTACCCCCATCTGTAGAAGAATATCTCCCTCAGACCGATGCGTCCGCGGCAGAGGCGGTGTCACCGGATGTGGATGTCCCCACGGAGATGTCGGCGGAAGCGGCAGAGGCGGTGAAGGATGCCGATGATGAGCGTCGGTGGTATGTCGTTCATTGCTATTCGGGCTACGAGAATAAAGTCCGCCACAATCTTGAACAGCGTATTGATACGATGGCAATGAAGGACAAGATTTTCGACGTCGTCGTGCCGACCGAAGAAGAGATTGAAGTTAAGGAAGGACAGCGCCGCACGGTAGAGCGTCGCGTGTTCCCCGGCTACATTCTGGTGCAGATGAAACTGACTGAAGATTCGTGGTACGTGGTGCGTAACACACCCGGCGTTACCGGCTTTGTGGGGATGGGCAACACGCCGACCCCGTTGCAGCCGCACGAGGTTGCACAAATCTTGAAGCGTATGGAAGCCGAAGCGCCAAAGATCAAAGTGAACTTCAAATCTGGACAGAAGGTGCGTATCGTGGATGGACCGTTCAACGATTTTATTGGAACGGTGGGCGAGATAGACGCCGAGCGCGCAAAAGTGCGCGTCATGGTATCATTCTTCGGGCGAGAGACTCCGGTGGAGTTGGATTTCTTGCAAGTGGAAAAAGCGTAGGACGGATTGTAAGACGGATTTAAAATCCGCCCTACAAAAAAATTCGTGGGAGGGTTGGCATCTGCCACCCGTTAGCACCACAAAGGAGAAAGCCTCATGGCAAAAAAGTTAAAAGCAGTTGTGCGTTTGCAGCTCGAAGCTGGCAAAGCAAGTCCGGCGCCGCCGGTCGGTCCGGCGTTAGCGGGTCATGGTCTCAACCTCATGGCATTCTGCAAAGATTACAACGCCAAGACCGCGAACCGCGCGGGCGATGTTATCCCGGTGGATATTACTATCTATACCGATGGTTCGTTCACGTTGGCGTTGCGCACGCCGCCGACTTCGGTGTTGTTGCGTAAAGCGGCAGGCGTGGACAAAGGCTCGGGAGTTCCGAATCGTAACAAAGTGGGCAAAGTTACCAAAGCGCAGATCAAAGAGATCGCTGAGACCAAGATGCGCGACCTCAACGCTATTGATCTTGACGGCGCAATGCTGCAAGTCGAAGGCACGGCGCGTTCGATGGGCTTGACGGTGGAGGGTTAATATCATGAAATATCACGGTAAAAAATATCGCGCCGCCGCCGAAAAAGTTAATCATAACCAAACGTATCAACCCAAAGAAGCGCTGGCGCTCGCCAAAGCAACAAACGTTGCCAAGTTCGATGCCACCGTTGAAGTTCACATCAACACCGGGCTCGATCCCAAGCAAGCCGATCAACAAGTTCGCACTGCCGTCCTCATGCCGGCCGGTTTGGGCAAGACGGTTCGCATCATGGTCTTCGCCGAAGGCGAGGGCGCGCGCATCGCCAAAGAAGCGGGCGCGGATTTTATCGCCGACGACGACATCTTCAAAAAGATTCAAGAAGGCTGGACGGATTGGGATGTCTCAATCGCCGTCCCCGAAATGATGGGCAAGGTGGGTCGTTTGGGACGTGTTCTGGGCCCGCGCGGCTTGGTTCCGAATCCTAAAGCTGGCACCGTCGCGCCTGCCGCCGATCTGCCCCGCCTGATCCAAGAAGCCCGAGCCGGTCGTATCGAAGTGCGCCTCGATAAGACATCGGGCATCCATGTGGCGATTGGCAAAGCGTCATTCAGCGAAGAAGCGTTGATGCAAAACTTCTTGTCCTTGATGGAGGCGTTACGCAAAGCCAAACCCGCTGCCGCTAAAGGCCTTTACATCAAGAAGATCGTAATCGCCACGACGATGGGACCCGGAGTCAAGGTGGATGTAAATACCGCGCTCAACATCGGGGTGGCGGCATAATCTTAAATCTCTAATCCCCTAATCTCCAATCTCTCTGATCGAATTGAGAGATTGGAGATTAGAGATTGCCTTCGCCGTAGACTGCAGGCGTTCAACATTAGGTTGAACTTAATCTCCTGCCGAGGTGAGGACTTCTGAAAAGAATCGCAACTGCGATCCACAGAAAGTCTTTGCGCTCGGATGAAGGCGTAAAGACTTTTTGATTTGTCTCCCGTCAGGGGATTGGAATGACGATCAAAAAGTCAGAACCCAGATTGTTCATTCTTAAACGAAAGGAGGTAAAACAACTTGGCAATCACAAAGAAACGCAGAGCAGAGTTGGTCGCGGAATACGCCGATCTCTTGAAGAAGAGCGAAGCGTTGATCATCGCCAGCTACAGCGGCGTGCGCGTAAAAAATGTTGAACAGCTGCGCCGCAAGGTGCGCGAAGCTTCGGGCGAGCTGCGTGTCGTGAAGAACACGCTGGCGACTGTCGCCCTCAAAGCCGCCGGTATGCCCGTGCCAGAAGAGTTTCTTCATGGCGACACCGCGTTCGGTTTCGCTTTCAAAGACGTCGCCGCTGTAGCGAAAGCGATCCAAGACTTTACGAAAGATTCTGAATTCGTGAAAGTTAAAGGCGGCTTGATGAACGGCAAGATTCTCAACGCGAAAGAGATCGCCGCCCTGGCTTCACTCCCGCCGATGCCCGTCGTGCGCGCGCAATTGCTCGGCTTGATCAACACGCCCGCGACTCGCATCGCAGGTTCTATCGCCAGCGCCGTGCGTCAACTGGTAAACGTCACCAAAGCCTACGCCGACAAAGGCGCAGAACAAGTAGCGTAGTTCCTTTAGTTCCCAAATGAAATGAAGGAAACATTGGAAACAAGGGAAATAGAATTTACAAATCACGACTCACCATGAGTCATTAATGGAGAAAATTGAAATGGCTGATTTAAATAAACTCGTCGAAGAAATGAGCGCGCTCACTGTTTTGGAAGCGTCTCAGCTGACCAAGTTGTTAGAAGAAAAATGGGGCGTGTCGGCTGCCGCGCCAATGGCGATGGCTGCCGTTGCCAGTGTTGCCGCCGCCGCTCCTGCGGAAGAGAAAACTGAATTCACCGTCATCCTCAAAGAAGCCGGTCCCAAGAAGATTGACGTGATCAAAGTCATTCGCCAACTGACCAACCTTGGTTTGAAGGAAGCGAAAGACATGGCAGAAACCGCTGGCGTGAAAGTCCTCGACGGCGTGAGCAAAGACGCCGCCGAAGAAGCCCGAAAGAAACTGACCGAAGTCGGCGCAGTGATCGAAGTCAAGTAATTCGTCTCATTCTGGACTTACGCAAAATACGTCAGCGTCATTGCGAGGAGCGCTCTTTGCGACGAAGCAATCTCAGAGCGTGACCGAGATTGCTTCGTAAAGAACACTCGCAATGACGGTAGCAGCTCAGTATGCGTAAGTTCTGTCATTGCTCAAAATAAAAATGCGCTCTGATTGAGAGCGCATTTTTGTTTAAGGCGTTGAATGAATTCAACACCTGTTATGAAAAAGAAACGCGCTTTAAGCGCGTTTTGCATATCAGCCATGAATTCATTCATGGCGAGGTAGCGAAGTTGTTCAATTCAATGCCGCTTCAATTTCTGTTTTCTGTTCCGCATACAATTCCTCTGCGGCTTGTTGCATGTCTTCAATCGGTGTCACCGCGACGATATTTGCCAATTCATCGTCAACGGCGGCGATGCCGATGACTCCTGCTAGCCCATACTTGGGATATGCCACTGCGATTGGCACTGCCCACAAAGCACGAATTGGAAACACGATGCGACGCGGCACGCCTGCCAAAGCAAGATTACCTAAATGATCGGCAATAAAATTTTCGACGATACGCGCTGCCTCATCGGCGGTGAGGGCTACTTTGTTAGGCGATATTGGCGTTTCTGTTAAAGGGTGTGCGCTCATTATTTTCTCCTCTCACGGGCGTAGTGTGCGCGTGGGTGACGGCGTGATGGTGGGCGTTGCGGTGATCGGCGTCCCCGTGATCACAAAATCGGCGGAGCGTTTGAGGG
>CAKKQG010000036.1:5101-7493 GCA_919901875.1 Anaerolineales bacterium | reverse complement strand
GGACTCGCGGTGAAGGTGAGCGATGGCGTGAGGGTCAGAGTCGGCGGCAGTGTTAGGGATGGTGTGAGAGTGATCGTCGGCGTGAGAGTCTTGGTCGGAGTCACAGTGGGGGTCGGGCTGATGGTCGGGGTGAGGGTTGGCGGTATCACAATTTCGATCAACGGTTTAGCGGCGAGATTCAGCGATACGGCGATTAACAAAAAGACAAAAGCGAAACCGATGTTGCGCCATCCGCCTTCAAGTTTTTGGCGACGGATCATGAAGAACGGTTCGCCGCGTGATTGGAACAACATGAAGAGTCCGCGCAACAGCAACACGGCTAACGTCAGCGTGAGCGCGGAGGTTGTCCAAAAAAGAAATGAGTCGGTGCTTAGTTGAAACATAAAAAAAGTGATATTGTTTAATGATTATAGCATCGAGCCGTTGCGCGCAACCTCTCGCCATGCTACAATCTTACCAATGCGCTTTCGCAGGAGACAGAAATGGTTGAAGTGACAGTTGATAGTATTCGCGTAAGTTTGATGTCCACACACCGCGTGGTGATTCTGAAAGACGTGGAGAGTGAGCGCTATTTGCCGATCTGGATCGGTCCGTGTGAAGCCGACGCCATCACGGTGGAATTGCAAGAAGTGGAAGTGGCGCGACCGCTCACGCACGATATTCTGAAAACGACCATCAGCGCGTTGGGAGGCCGCCTCATCCGCGTGGAGATCAGCGATCTTAAGAATGACATTTTTTACGCGACGCTGGTGATCGAATCGAAGGGCAAGTCGGTGGAGATTGACGCTCGCTCGTCGGATGCGCTGGCGTTGGCGGTGCGCTCGAAAGTTCCGATCTATGTGGACGATGACGTGATGACCAAAGCGGCGATCTTGCCCGAAGCTGAAACCGAAGCCGAAGGCAAAGAAGAAGCCAACGAGAATCTCGGCGCGTTTAAAGATTTTGTGGACTCGCTCGACTTTGAAGACATTGACAAGAAAAAAGGCGACGAGGACGACGAGAAGTAAAACTTTGAAACCCGCTTGAAGAAAGCGGGTTTCTTTTTTAAGTTACAATACGTTATCGCTATGAATGACACTCGCTTGCAAGACCTCAACACACCACCTTACAATCTCGAAGCCGAAGAAGCCGTGCTGGGTTCGGTGCTGATCGATCCCGAATCATTTTTCGACGTTGCCCAATTCCTCAAAGCCGATGATTTTCACACCGTCAAGCATCAATGGATTTGGGATGTGTTCGTCTATCTGCATGATCATAGTTCGCCGATTGATCTGCTGACGACTCAAAATGAACTTGAGAAGCGGACTCAACTTAACGAGGTCGGGGGCGCCGCCTACCTGACCCGACTCATCACCCTGACCCCCACCGCCTACAACGCCGCCGCCTACGGCAAACTTGTCGAAGAAGCTGCCACGCGCCGACGTTTGATTAGAGCCGCAGGTGATATTGCCAGATTTGCTTACGAAACCGGCAGCGACATCAACACCGTCGTCGGCGAATCGGAGAAAGCGTTGTTCGCCATCAGCGAGCGGCGCAGCACACAAGATTTGCGCGCCGTAGAAAAAGTTGCCAGTGAATACTACGACCGCATTAAATATCTTTACGATCATCAAACCGAAATTCTGGGCGTGCCAACGGGCTTCAAAGATTTAGATCGTTTGCTCGGCGGCCTACAATCCTCTGATCTGCTCATCCTCGCCGGACGCCCCGGGCGCGGCAAGACGAGTCTCATGCTCACGATTGCCCTCAACGCGGCGAAGATTTATCACAAGCGGGTTGCCGTGTTCTCGCTGGAAATGTCTAACGAACAATTGATGCAGCGTTTGGTGGCGCAAGAGACTCACATTAACTCGCAACGATTACGCATGGGCAAACTGGAAGAAGATGAGTGGACGAAGTTCACGCACGCCATCAATATTTTGAGCGACACCGGACTCTACCTCGACGACACCCCGGCGATCTCGGCCTTGGAGTTACGCACCAAGTGCCGCCGCTTGCACAGCGAGATCAAACTTGATCTGGTCGTCATTGATTATTTGCAATTGATGACGGGCGACACGCGCACCGAGAACCGTGTGCAGGAAGTCTCATACATCACGCGCAATCTCAAAGCGCTCGCCCGCGAACTTAATGTTCCCGTGTTAGCCGCCGCGCAGCTCTCGCGCGCAGTAGAACAACGATCTGGGCAAAGACCGATGCTTTCGGATTTGAGAGAATCCGGTTCTTTGGAACAAGATAGTGACGTCGTCATGTTCTTGCATCACCCCGATGAATGGAACGATCAACCCGATAAGAAGAATGTCACCGAGATCATGGTCGCCAAGCATCGCAACGGTCCCACCGATTCGATTAATTTAGTTTTCTTGGAAACGTTCACTAAATTTGTGGATGC
>CAKKQG010000036.1:0-5001 GCA_919901875.1 Anaerolineales bacterium | reverse complement strand
GGCAAAGTTCGCACCATCCCTGTGCCAGAACAATTCTTCACCGAATTGCTGACGCAGATCGATCATCTGGGCGAACTTAAGGTGACGTTATATTGCTTTTGGCGTTTGGCGTTGAAGGATGGGAAAATTCGCTATCTGCGGTTCAACGAGATCGTTGCCGACGAAAATTTTATGGCGAGTCTGTCTCGCAACGCGCGCGAAGCGGGAGAGATGTTGAAAGATTCAATCGAGCGCGCGGTGGCGCGCGGAACATTGCTGCACATTCAAGTGGAAAGCGCGGCGGGCGTTGAAGATTTGTATTTTGTGAACACGCCCAAAGGTCGCGCCGCCGTTGACGGCGTCACTAAAGGTGAATGGCGACCCACAACGGATGACGGCATCCCCGTAGAGGTGTTAATAGATCGCCCTAACGTCTTCACTCTCTACGAACAAAACATCGGACCGCTCACACCGCTCATCGCCGATGAACTGCGCGACATTGAATCAAGTTACCCGGCAGAGTGGGTCGAAGAAGCGATTAATGAAGCGGTGCAGAACAACGCGCGGTCGTTGCGTTACGTCTCGCGCATTTTAGAAAATTGGAAAGCGAAAGGCAAGGTTGACAGTGGAAAGAGCAGAGGCAACACTGAAAAGAATCGCCGAAAATACCTCGACTACCTCGACGAGTAGTTCCAAACCTTTGGGGAGTATGCCGGGCGATCCGAATTGCCCGCATTGTCACGGCGTGGGTTACGTGCGCGACGATGTGCCGTTGGGTCACGTCAACTTTGGCAAGATCTTCGTCTGCTCGTGCCGTCTCGAAGAAATACAAGAGGCGCAGAAAAAATATCAACTCGAAGTGTCGAGTCTCGGCGGCTTGGCGACCAAAACTTTTGAATCGTTTAAGCCCGAAGGTCACGCCGCCAACCCGCGCCAAATATCGAGTCTCAAGTTGGCGTTTGATCAGGCGAAGAAGTATGCCGAGTCGCCGCGCGGTTGGTTATTGCTTCATGGCGGTTACGGCTGCGGCAAGACTCATCTCGCCGCCGCCATTGCCAACGCGCAGTTGGCGCGTGGCAGTGAAGTGATGTTCGTCAACGCGCCCGATCTGTTGGATCATCTGCGCGCCACGTTTGGTCCGGCTTCGGAAGTTTCCTACGACGATATGTTTGATCGCGTGCGCAACATTCCGATGTTGGTCATTGATGATCTCGGCGCGGAGAGTCCGACGCAGTGGGCGCAAGAAAAGTTCTATCAGATTTTTAATCACCGTTACAACGCCGGGCTGCCGACGGTGATCACCTCTAACGTTGAACTGGAACGGATCGAACCCCGCTTGCGCAGCCGCCTGGTGGACATGGACTTGGTTCGCAAAATTCTCATTGAGGCGCCCGACTTCCGCCGCGCCGATTCGAATGAGCCCGATCTGTCTTCGCTTGAACATCATCGCAATCAAACATTTGAATCGTTTGACGCGCGCAAAGGCGAGATACCGCCTGAGCAACAACGTCTGATGATGAAAGCCTACGACGAAGCGCAAGACTTCGCCAAAGAACCGAACGGCTGGATCGTTTTCACCGGCGGGCATGGATGCGGCAAGACTCATCTCGCCGCGGCGATTGCCAATTACTGTAACCGCGCCGGTCAACCGGTGTTGTTCGTTACTGTTTCAGATTTGCTCGATCATCTGCGCGCGACCTTCAGCCCCGATTCGGTGGTGCGTTACGATAAGCGGTTTATGGAAGTGAAGGCGGCGGCGTTGTTGGTGTTGGATGATCTTTCGATTGAGTCGGCTACGCCGTGGGCGCGCGAGAAGTTAATGCAATTAGTGGATTATCGTTACGTGGCAACCATGCCCACCGTGATCACCACTTCGGCGGACAAAGATGAACTCGACGATTGGATGCAGAGTCGTTTGCTCGATCCACGCCTCAGCACGATCTGTCCCATCACTGCGCCGATCTACAAGGGTGGTAAGGGGGCGGGGAAGAGGGGCAAAGGTAGACAGGGAAATAAGTAGACAAGGGAAAGCGTCTTTGCTTATAATTGATGTAAGGAGCGACATTATGATCCTTAACGACATTGTTCAAGATATTTATACGCTCGAAGATGAGATGCGCATCTACGAGCGTAAATATGGCGTGCTGTCAGAAACGTTTTATCAATCTTATGCGGCAGGTGAAGAACCGCTTGATGAGTCGTGGGTGCGCGATTGGACGGCATGGGCAAGCGCCTATACATTGCATACAAAACGGCGCAAGCAATATAATGTCGCAGTTAAAGAAATGCGCGCGACTATGCAATCTATGATTGATGTTATTGCCCAAACTGCTCGCCATGACCCCATTCGAGTCTCTGCGTGATTACGAGCTGTTCGTTTATAGCTTGCAAGAGCAATTTCCATCAGTGCGCCGTTCTACGTTGGTGTTGGCGCAACGGGGTCGGTTGTTTGCCGAATTAACGGGTGAGTTGTCGTTCGATGATGGGTATCGTTTAGCGATCTATGAACGATTAGCGTGGGAAAGCGAATCCGTCTCTATTGAAGGTTATAGCTACGAAGCATGGCACAATGCCGAAAAGATTTATTGGTATGATTCGCAACCTCATCCAAATATTCCTCAACTTGCCAGCACAGACCCTCATCACAAACATATCCCTCCCGATATTAAACATAATCGCATTCCTGCGTCCAATCTTTCGTTTACTTCACCGAATCTTTCTTTCCTGATTGGCGAAATAGAAATGCTGATAAGTGCAAGGTCAGAATCAGCATGAGATGAAATAGGATTTTTCGTGATCTACATTCCGCCCCTGACTCTCTTCACCATCGCCTGGCTCATCGGCATCGAAGTTGCGCCGCTGATCGAAGTGTCAGTGTGGGTGTGGGTTGCGCTGGGGATCGTGGCGGTTCTCGCGGCGGCAGTGAGTCGCAATCATGTAATCGCTCGCACGGCGTTAATAACTTTTGCCTTTCTCACATTCGGCAGCGCACGTTTTTTATCCGCTCAACCCTCCCTTTTTGATCCAAACTTTATAGCGAGTTACAACGACGGCGATGCCCTCACGATTGAGGGCATTGTCATTGATGAGCCGGACGTGCGTGACGCGGCGATCAACTTGCGCCTGCAAGTGGAGAACGTGCGCGTAAAAAATTCGGTGCGTGATGTGGAGGGGGTCGTTTTGATTCAGGTGCCGCGTTATCCGCCGATTGAGTACGGCGCGCGGGTGCGGGCTTTTGGCGTGCTGCAAACGCCGCCGGCCTTTGAAGATTTTTCGTACCGCGATTTTCTGGCGCGGCAAGGAATCTATTCGACGATGTATCGGGCGCGAGTCGAAGTGAATGATGCGGAAGCGAAAGATTTTTTCACTCGCCTGCGCGTGATGATCTTCAAACCGATCTTCGCCTTCAAGTCGTATGCGATTGAATCGATTCTAAAAACTTTTCCCGAACCGCAAGGCGCGCTTATCAGCGGCATCTTGCTCGGCGTAGATTCAAATATCCCCGAGTCGTTGCAGAACGCCTTTCGAGTCACCGGCACGTCGCACATCGTCGCCATTTCGGGGTTCAACATCAGCATCATCGCCGGCATCGTCAGTTCATTGTTCCGAAAAATTTTTGGCGAGCGTCGCGCCGTTCCGTTAGCCATCATCGCCATCGCCGTCTATTCGATCATGGCGGGGGCGAGTGCGTCGGTGGTGCGCGCGGCGATCATGGGATCGTTGGTCTTGTTGGCAAATGGATTCAGGCGACCCACCTACGGACTCAACTCGCTGGCGGTTGCCGCCTTGGCGATGACTCTGTTCAACCCCAACACGTTGTGGGATGTGGGATTTCAATTAAGCGCGAGCGCGACTCTCGGTTTGATCCTCTACGCCGAACCGTTCACGCAAGCGGCAACGCGCGCATTAGCGCGAATCACGTCGCCAGAGAACGCGCAAACGATCATCAACGTGGTCGGCGAATTTTCTTTGCTGACCATCGCCGCGCAGATCACCACCATGCCGCTCATCGCTTTCTACTTCAAACAAATTTCTCTGGTCTCGCTCGCCGCCAATTTAATTATCTTGCCCGTTCAACCGCAAGTGATGGTCTTGAGCGGCGTCGCCACATTCGGCGCGATGATCAATTCGTCGCTCGGTTGGATTTTATATTGGCTCGCCTATCCCTTCGTCACCTTCACCGTGGTCGCCGTCGAAACGTTGGCACGCCTGCCGTCGGCTTCCATTCCGATTGATCGATTCGAGTTGCCGATTCTGTTTGGGATGTACGGAATCATTTTTGGCGTAACGTGGATGATGTCGCGCGATCCGATTCAACGCCCGTCGTGGCTGAATGAGAACGTGATCGAATGGGCGAAGACCGTCGGGGTCGCCGCCACTGCGATTGTGGCGTTGGTGATATGGAATCTTTCTCTGCGCGCACCCGATGGAAATTTATACGTGACCTTCTTTGACGTGGGGCAGGGTGAGGCGATTCTGATTCAGACTCCGTCCGGGCGTTACGCCTTGATTGACGGCGGACCGAGCGTGAACCGTCTCGCCGAAATGATGGGGCGCGATCTTCCGTTCGGCACACGCGAAATCGATCTGGTGATCTCTGCTTCGCCCGCCAACGAAAGCGTGACGGGCTTGACCGCGTTGTTGGATCGCTACACCGTGAATCAAGTGATCATGGCGGGCGACGCCGCGCGCAGTAATGCCTATCGCGAGTGGGCGGATAAAGTGTCGCAGAAAAATATCCCGACTCTGTCGGCTCAAGTCGGTCAACGATTCGATCTGGGTGACGGCGCAACTCTTTCGATCATCGCCATGAATCCAAAAGGCGCGACCCTGCGACTCGATTATAAGAACGCCTCATTTCTTTTTCCGGTTGGGGCGATCAATTCTTTGCCTCTCGCCAAGCGAACACCCGCCACCGTTCTTCTCGTGCCCGACAACGGCGCAACCGATTCGCTCAACACGAATCTGGTGAACGCCATCAATCCCTACGCCGTCGTCATCTCCGTCGGCGCGGGCAACGCC
>CAKKQG010000035.1 GCA_919901875.1 Anaerolineales bacterium | reverse complement strand
CCGAGAAATATCTATGCTGACTTACAGGCTCGGGCAAAGAAACAGGGCATCACGATGGCAGTGCAGATTCGAGAAGCTCTGGAGAGCTACGCGCGACGACTTAAACACGAGCAGCCAAAGGAAGAGGAGATTGAACCACTCGATCTTGGCAATTTGTTTGAGATCCTAGATGAACTTGAACGCAGTCAGCGTCACAACAGTGCGCCGAGCGACTTGGCAGAAAACCATGACAAGTATCTTTACGGCGAATATTCTGATCTGTGGTATCCGAATCCTTCGGAGGCACAAACTAAAGTCAGGGAGCCGCGCGCGCTTTACAAAACGAAAACTAAAAAACGCGCGCCGCGCAAACGCAAAGGAGCACGCAAATGAACTTCTTCGCCGACACCAGTGGTTGGATGTCACTTTTCAACACAAAAGATGCGCGTTATTCAGCGGTAAGAAATTGGATGGACAACGCTACCGGTCAAGGACATCATTTCATCGTCACCGATTACATCCTCGACGAAACGATCACGGGCTTGTTAGGGCGAGTTGATCACATGACTGCCGCCGCGTTTGCGAAATGGATTCTTAAACAGAAACACGTTACGATCCTCAACATTACCGAAGAAATATGGCACGACGCGCTGGAGATGTTTTATCGCTACGACGACAAACAGTATTCCTTCACCGACTGTACTTCGTTTGTGGTGATGCAAAAACGCAAACTCTACGACGTCTTCGCTCTCGATCATCACTTTGAGCAAATGGGCTTTCATCTTTGGCCCCGTTAATCTTCTGTAGCAACTTCAAGAAAAATATGCCTAACTCTCTCTTACAAAAACTCAGCACATCCCCCCTTCTCGCCGATGGCGCGATGGGGACGATGATTCACGCCCATGGCATTTCGTTTGATAAATGCTTCGATGAATTGAGCCTCACTCAGCCGGCCGTTGTTGCCGACATTCATCGCGCGTACATTGACGCCGGGGCGCAAATAATTCTGACGAACACTTTCGGCTCAAACAAATATCGTTTAAGCACGCACGGCTTGCAAAGCAAAGTCAAAGAGATGAATGTCGCCGCCGTCACTCTTGCTCGTCGCGTGGTGGAAGCGTCATTCAAAGAGGTGTTCATTGCGGGTGATGTGGGCCCACTCGGCGCCCGCTTGGCTCCGTTCGGTCGGGTGAAACCGGAACAGGCTTACGCCGCGTTTCGTGAACAGATCGAATCTTTGATCGGCGCCGGAGTCGATCTGATCGTGATCGAAACAATGAGTGATCTCTACGAAATCGCCGAAGCGGTGAAAGCGGCGCGCGACGTGAACAAAGAAATTCCGGTCATTGCCAGTATGACCTTCACCCGCGATGACACCACCCTGCTCGGCGATAACGCCAAGAAAGTTGCTACAGAATTAACCAAGATGGGCGTGGATGGGATCGGGATCAATTGTTCGAGCGGACCTTCGCAGGTGTTGCGGTTACTCAACGTGATGCGGCGTGCCGCGCCTGAGACAAAATTTTTGGTGAAGCCCAACGCCGGATGGCCCGAGCGCGTCGGCGCGCGCATCATGTATCCCGCCACGCCGGAATACTTTGGCGATTATGCAATGGCATATATTGATGCGGGCGCCTCAATCGTTGGGGGTTGTTGTGGAACAACACCTTTGCACATCGCCGCCATGCGCGCCGCGCTTGATTCACCGCGCAGTGAAGCGCGAAAAGATCACGTCACAGTTTCATTTGTTGAAAAAGAAGAAACTACATCGCCTGCCGAACAACCGACTCAACTCGCGCAGAAGTTAACGGCGAAACAATTTGTGATCGGAGTTGAGATGCACCCGCCGCGCGGCTTCTCGACTCACAAACTTTTGGCGGGCGCGCATCTTCTCTTTGAGGCGGGCGCGGATGTGATCAATGTGGTGGATGCGCCGATGGCGCGGATGAGGATGAGCGCCTGGGCGGTGTGCCACTTGCTGCAAGACAATGCCAAGATCGAAACTGTGTTGCACTTTCCCACGCGCGGAAGAAATTTATTGCGCGTGCAAGGTGACTTACTCGCGGCTCATGCCTTGAGCATTCGCAACGTGTTTGTCATGATGGGCGACCCCACTTCGATTGGCGATTATCCCAACGCGAGCGACAATTACGATGTCGTGCCATCGGGTTTGATCAAATTAATCAAACAAGGATTCAACGCCGGAGTCGATCACGCCGGTGTGGACATCGGCAAACCCACCTCGTTCTTCGTCGGGTGCGCCGTCAACCTGTGTGCGCCCGATCCCGATAAAGAGATCAAGACTCTGCACAAGAAGATCAAAGCGGGCGCCGACTTCGCCTTGACCCAACCGATCTTTGAAACGACAATGGCACGCGACTTTTTAAAACGCTACCACGATCTGTACGGCGAATTGAATCTGCCTTTGATGGCAGGCGTGATGCCGCTCTTCAACAACAAGCACGCCAACTTTATGCACAACGAAGTGCCGGGCATTTTCATTCCGGAATCGTTGCGCCAACGAATGGAAGGCGCGGGTGAGAACGGCGCGATTGAGGGAATCAAAATTGCCAGTGAGTTGCTGATTGAATTGCGCGAAGTGGTGCAAGGCGTGTATCTCATGCCGCCGTTTGGTCGTTACGATCTGGCGGCAGAGATTATTGATTTAGTGAGAGTGCAAGTATGACAAAAAAAAGAGACGCGATGATCGCGTCTCTCTAAAATGAAGAGAAACTGGACTTACGCAGTTCACAGAAATTTTTATCACGAATGGCACGAATGTTCCGAATTTGACGAATAAAACAAAATAAAAATTCGTGTTATTCGTTTATTCGAGTCATTCGTGATTGAGGTGCGTAAGTCCAGAGAAATTTAGAAACCGATAGATCGCCAAAAGCTCGGCGGGGCATACCACAAGAAAACTGCCAGCCCGGAAGTTGCCGCACAACAGAGAAGCGCCAAACAACCGACTCCGGCAATCATCATTCCGCGATTGCTTTTGGGCGCGCTGACATTGACAGGCTCAGGCGCAGAAATGGATTGAGGAGGTGGGGGAGGCGAGTACGAAGCAACAGGGACGCGTGGCTGTTCACCCGTGATCACCGATGCGCCGAAACTACCGATCATCGTTGCCGCCGCCTCTGTCGGTATCCCTTCAAATACCATCGAGACCGTGTCGCCCAAGCTAACGATGTCACCCAAGTTGAGAGTGTATTGACCGCTGACCCGTGACGAATTAACGAACGTGCCGTTGGTGCTGCCTAAATCTTCAACGACATAACGCGCCCCTTGCCGCGTGAGGCGCGAATGATGACGCGACATCTCGGCGTCATTGATAACAATATCATTGGTCAGATCGCGCCCAAGCGTGATCACATCTTTGGCGAGATCAAAACTTTTGCCGACGGTAGGTCCCTGCCGCATGGTTAATCGAAACGATGGCATAGTAGAAGCTCCTCTGGTCGCTAAAGTATACGCAATTATGGAATGGATGCAAACAAAATGAACAGAGTTTTTACAAGGGGTGTAAACTTGGGAATGTTAACCTTAAGCCGCTTAATATGCCGACACCGTTTTATCACCTTCATCTGGCTCAAGAGCTTTTAGCCGACGCTTCCTGTTCCGAGGTACTGCGGGACGAACAGGGATCATTCTATCTGGGCAACATTGCGCCCGACGCCCAAAATGTGGCTGGGCTATCACGCGAGTCTACCCACTTCTTTGAAGTCCCGATGCGTGACGCCAGTCCCGCTTGGGAGGTAATGTTTAACCAATATCCCTCACTTAGGCACACATATACTCTGACTCCCGCGCAACGGGCTTTTCTTGCCGGTTACATCTGTCACCTGGCTGTAGATCAAATGTGGATCGCCGACATCTTCGACCCCGTTTTTGTGGACGAAGCGAAATGGGAAAACCCCCGTGAGCGATTCTTCATTCATAATGTATTGCGAATCTATTTGGACGAATTGGATCGTCCGGCTCTTGCCTCGAATGGCGTCGGGGCATCACTAAAAAAAGCGCGCCCCGATCACTGGCTGCCATTCTTGACTGACGGGGCTTTATCGCACTGGCGCGATTTTGTGGCAGAACAACTCATAGAAGGCGGGGCGGCGCAAACAATCGAAGTCTTTGCCAAACGCATGAAACGCCCGCCGAGCGATTTTGAATCTTTGCTACAATCACCCACTCAGATGACCCAACGAGTATTTCATCTTGTCTCGACCGACGCTTTGGCAAATTTTCGCCAAGAGGCTTTCGCCCGAAGCCGGGCGATCCTTGCCGATTACGCGCAGCGTGCCGACTGAATCCAAGTATGCTCACCATTCACTACTCGCCCTTTAGAGATTCGGACGGCACGATCACCAAAGACAGCAAAGCCGCACGGCAGGCGCTCGGACCCGAGTGGCGACAGGCGCTGCAATACGAAGATACTCTCATCCAAAGCCTCGCCGAAAACTTGGGCGATGAGTACGTGCTAATCTGTAACCTCACCCTGCCACAGATGTCGCACGAGACCGACATGATCTTATTCAGCCGACGAGGGATATGGGTCTTTGGATTCTTCTACCTTGAAGGACTCTACAAAACCGACGGCGCCAGATTGTTCGCTTACAGCACCAAACAACAACGCTACAAGCGATGCCGACCCGACGTGATCGCCCAAACCTATCAAGCCGCCGCCGCGCTGAATCAATCGCTCGAGTCCTCATTGCCTCAACAAAACATTCGCCTGCCGTGGATCATCCCGGTCATTATCCTGTTCAACCCCAAGACCAATTTGCAACTTGCCGATACAGTGACAACAACGATCCTGCGCCCTGCCGACTTCTACGAATTCAGCGCACGCACCGTCCGGAAATTTAATGAGGTCATATCCGAAGAAGAACTAGAAACAATCATCAACCTAGTCAAAGCCGCAACGCAGTCCGTCGAACCTGCGCCGCCACAAAAGAAAACTTTCGTCCGCCGCGAGACGCGGCATCTCGGCTTAACGACCAGCCAATGGATTTTTCTCTTCAGCATCATGATCACCGTCTGTCTGATTCTCAGTGCGATCGGAGTTCGTATTTATCAGACCCCCTCTTTGCAAACGATGTTGTTAAGTCTGTGGGACCAAACCCTGCGGCTGATTCGTTAATCGCCTCAGGTATAATCGGCGC
Source organism: Anaerolineales bacterium (assembly GCA_919901875.1). Classification (GTDB taxonomy): domain Bacteria; phylum Chloroflexota; class Anaerolineae; order Anaerolineales; family VGOW01; genus VGOW01. The sequence continues at coordinate 4,392 of CAKKQG010000035.1, read as the reverse complement.
GACAATCTCACATGCGCCTCTTCATCACCGGAATCAAAGGACAACTAGGATCAGAGATCGCGCGACAAGCGTCAAACGATCATGATGTGATCGGCGGCGACCTGCCCGATTTCGATATCACGAATCGATCCCAAGTGGCTGCCGCCTTTGCCGCGCATCGTCCCGCCCTAATCATCCATTGTGCCGCCTTCACCAACGTGGATGGCGCCGCGCGCGATCCCGAAACCGCCTACCGCATCAACGGACTCGGCACACAAAACATCGCCCTCGCCTGCGCCGAGAACAACATCGAAATGCTTTACATCAGCACCGGCGAAGTATTCGACGGCAACGCCACGCAACCGTATCGTGAATTTGACTCGACGCATCCCATCAACCCTTACGGCTACTCCAAACTTGCCGGCGAAGAATTCACCAAGCAACTTTCCCCGCGCCATTACATCGTGCGCACCTCATGGCTCACTGCCAAAGGCGGGCGCAACTTCGCGCACCGCATCCAGCAACTCGCCGACGAACACGGCAAACTGCGCGTCGTCACCGATGAAGTCTCGAACCCCACCTTCGCCACCGATCTCACCCAAGCAATTTTAAAATTAATCGAGACGCATCAATACGGCATCTATCACATCGTCAACGAAGGCTACTGCTCACGTTTCGATTACGCCAAAAAGATTCTCGAATTGACGAATCGATCCCACATCCCCATCGAACCGATCACCCTCGCCGATTTCCCTCGCCCCTCCACCCCGCCCAAGTTCATTCCCTTAGCCAATCTGTGCGGCGCGGCACTCGGCATCACGTTGAGATCGTGGGAAGAAGGTCTGAAAAACTTCTTGAACGGATGAAGGGGATGAAGGGGGTGAAGTATCATACCTTCATCCCCTTCACCCCCTTCACCTTTTTATTCATGCTAGTCTCCATCATCATCCCCAACTGGAACGGCGCGCACTTTTTACCCGCCTGTCTCGATTCGCTTCGCCGACAAACGCATCGTGAACATGAAGTCATCGTCGCCGACAATGCCAGCAGCGACGACTCGAGTGAACTGCTTGCCCGTGACTACCCCGAAGTTAAAGTGGTTGCCCTTGATCACAACACCGGCTTCACAGGCGCGTGCAACGCCGGCTTGATCGCCGCGAATGGCGAAATAAAAATTTTGCTCAACAACGACACCGAAGTCGAACCGAACTGGATCGAAGAAGTGGTCGCCGCTTTTGATCGTCATCCCAAAGCGGGCATCGTCGCCTCAAAGATGTTGCTGTTTGATCGTCGTGACACATTTCATACGGCGGGCGATCTCTATCGTGTGGACGGCATCCCCGTCAATCGCGGTGTGTGGCAGAAGGATGAAAATCAGTTTCAAGAGGGGTTGGTGTTTTCCGCGTGCGGCGGCGCGGCGGCGTATCGGGTAGAGATGTTAGATCAGATCGGTTTGCTCGATCCAGATTTTTTCTTTTCGTGCGAAGATATTGATCTGGCGTGGCGGGCGCAGTTGGCGGGATGGCAGGCGGTGTATGCACCGAAGGCAGTGGTGTATCATAAACTTTCGGCGACGGGCGGCGGCAAGACTGCCAGCTTTCACGATGGGCGAAATTTTATTTACGTGATGATCAAAAACGTGCCGACGAGCGTGTGGCGGCGACACTGGAAAAAAATGTTGCGCGCCCAAGTCGGCATCACCGTAGAGGCATTAAGGGCGTGGCGTGGTGAAGCGGCGCGGGCGCGGTTGCAAGGTCAATTAGCGGGGATCATCGCTCTTCCAAAATTGTTAAGCAAGCGAAAAAAGATTCAAGTGAGTCGGATCGTGTCGGACGAGTATTTGTTTTCAATCTTGAGTGAGGAGTAAAACGTATTTCGTATTGCGTATTCCGTTGCGCACTACGAAATACGCAATACGTGAATGAGCGACATTTTTCTTTCAATAATAATCCCCGCCCACAACGAAGAGCTGCGTTTGCCGCCGACGTTGAAAACGATTGACGCTTATTTAGATCATCAATCATATACCAGCGAAATTTTAGTGATCGAGAATGGCAGCCGCGATCTCACCACTGTCGTCGCCGAAGCGTTTGCCGCCGATCATCCGCGGGTGAAGGTGCTGCGCGAGAGCGGGCGCGGCAAAGGGCTCGCCGTGCGGCGCGGCATGTTGGAAGCCAAGGGCAAGTATCGCTTCATCTGCGATGCTGATCTTTCCATGCCGATTGAAGAAGTTGCAAAATTTCTGCCGCCCGCGCTCGATAGTTACGAGGTGGCGATTGCCTCACGCGAAGCGCCGGGCGCGCGGCGCTATAACGAACCCGCCTATCGTCATTTTCAGGGGCGCGTGTTCAGCAACTTGGTAAAGTTTTTTGCCCTGCCCGGTTTTGAGGACACGCAGTGCGGTTTCAAATGTTTCAGCGCGCAAGCCGCGCTAGAAATTTTCAGTGTGCAGAAGTTCGACGGCATGAGTTTCGACGTCGAAGCATTGTTCATCGCTCGCAAACGCGGTTACAAAATTCTCGAAGTGCCGATTGATTGGTATTACCGCTCGGAGAGTCGTGTGCAGCCAATTCTTGATCCGCTTCGCATGTTGCGGGATATTTTAGTGATCAGGAAAAATTGGGCGCAGGGGAAGTACAAAAATGAACAATGAACAATGAGACAATGAACAAGAGGCTCGCGCTCACATTGTTCATTCTTCATTGTTTCATTGTTCATTGATTCAATGCCTTCTCTCAAACTCGAAAAAAAATTGCTGGCTCAAGGCTACCCTCTCATCGCCGGTGTGGATGAAGTAGGGCGCGGGGCATGGGCGGGTCCAGTGGTCGCCGCCGCCGTTGTTCTGCCGTTGGATCGACCCGACCTGACGAGAGTGTTGAGGGGCGTGAACGATTCAAAACAGTTGACGGCGAAACAACGCGAGAGATTTTTTCATCTGATCAAAGAAGTGGCATTGTCGGTAAGTTTGGGCGGGGCGAGTCCGCGCCACATTGATCGTGATGGAATCTTGGCGGCGACTCGCACCGCCATGCGCCGCGCGGTGAGTATGCTCACCGTGCAGCCCAAAGCATTATTGATTGACGCGGTTGATCTCTCACAAGCCGTCCCTCTCTATCAACTTCATCCTTTTCACGGCGACTCAATTTCGTTGACCATCGCCGCCGCGTCCATCATTGCCAAAGTGACGCGCGATGATTTGATGAGGCATTGGGATGAAGTGTATCCCGGTTATTTTTTTGCAAAACACAAAGGGTATGGAACGAAGTTGCATCAACAGATGTTGAAAGAGCGAGGGGTATGTGAGGCGCATCGGAAAAGTTTTAAACCCATTAAAAAGGTGATGGGGGAGATAAGGGAAATAGAGGGAAAGTAGTTTAGCCCCTTGTGGGCAAAGGAAGAGGATTCGTTATGAAAAATCTCGATCACTTACGCAACAGTTACATGAGCAAACCTCTGTCTCAAAGGCTGAACGATCTCGCCAGTAATCTCAAACAAATTTCCGACTCGGCGCGAGATACAGCTGTGAGTGAGACTCTGCCATCTATAATGCGCGAGTGCGAATACATGATCAATTGGACGGCGGCTGAAACGCAAATTGACTTTGCGGCAGAACTTGTAGATGTGCTGCGATTTATCTCATTGTGGCGAAACGCATGGGCTGACGCGCAAAAAAATCAATCGCTTCGGACGATGCTTTACCTGCAAACCAAGAAATGGTCGGATCAAGTTTTGGATTATTCGGGATTGCTTAACCAATAAAGGACGATGACATGAAAAAACATCTACTCACTTCTATCACTATATGTCTTACTCTCGCCGCTTGCGCTACGCCCGCGCCAACCGCTGTTCCCCCCACATCGGTGCCACCCACTGTAACGGCGGCGCCACCGACGAATCCGCTTATCCCGCCATTGAGTCCAACAGCGACATCCGTCCCGCCATCGCCTGCATCCAATCTGCTTGTAAGCGATCTCACGCCGAAGCAAGGCAAAGGCGCCGCGCCTCAAGGTGCTACCGGATCGGGACCTTGGGCAACACGCTTGATGCTTGCTGCCTCAAAAGACGGTTTAACTTTCACGCGCACTAATGTTGTGATTAGTGATCAAGCGGGCGTGCCAAATGCGCTAGTGGATAAAGAGGGGCGGGCGCGACTCTATTACATTGATTTTGGCAACGGCAACATCATTGCCACAGCGATTCAAAAGAGCGCGACGGAATGGGTTCTTCGCAAAGTGATCGTCAACGGTTTGCCCAAAGGCAGCGACGCAGTAGATCCAACAGTGGTGTTGTTATCTGACGGCAAATATCGTCTGTACTATATGCAAGGTGAAATCGGCAAGAAGCCAACAATCTATTCGGCGATCTCGAATGATGGCATCACCTTCACTAAAGAAGAGGGCGAGCGATACAACC
>CAKKQG010000034.1:7287-8821 GCA_919901875.1 Anaerolineales bacterium | reverse complement strand
ATGGCGGCAGCAGGTTGATCGCCACGTTTTTTGATGTGGGTGGGAAAAAGATCGGCGAAGCGTTTACGCCAAAGGTGGATGAGGATGATCCGACCAACGGTGTTGCGTTGTTGCTAACCAAACAGGATGGCGTAGTCCCAGTCGGCACGCGCAAGATAGAAATTCGGTTGCAATTTGCGAGCGGCAAGTGCGAGGATTGCGAGAGCGCGGTCTATGCTGATATTTTGTCGTTTGTGATGACGAGGTAAAAAGACCGACGCGGTTTTTGAAACCGCGTCGGTCTGCCCGCGATGGGTTGCTCGGAATGACATATCGTGGAAATTCATTTCCGCGCCTAAGCGATGTCGGCGACGATGATTGCGAGTATAGGTTAATTCGATTTTCTCATAACCGCAACCTCACCCGTTGCGGTTTTTGTTTTGCGATACACTTAAACAAAGGAGAGACACCATGATCACCACACAACCTTTTGGACACACCGGACATAACAGCACACGAACAATCTTCGGCGCGGCGGCGTTGGGCAAAGTGACTCAAGCCGAAGCGGACGCTACATTAGAGTTGTTGCTTCAACACGGCATCAATCACATTGATACAGCGGCGAGCTATGGCGAATCGGAATTGCGAATTGGACCTTGGATGAAGGAGCGTCGCAAGAATTTTTTCCTTGCCACAAAAACGGGCGAGCGCACAAAAGCCAAAGCGCGCGAACAGATTCATAAATCGTTAGAACGATTGCGGGTTGATAGCGTAGATTTGATTCAACTGCACGCGCTGACCGATGAAAAGGAATGGGAGATGGCGATGGGCGCGGACGGCGCGTTGGAAGCAGTGATTGAGGCGCGCGATCAAGGTCTGACACGGTTCATCGGCGTCACCGGTCATGGCGTGATCGTGCCGACGATGCACAAACGCAGCTTGGAGCGATTCGATTTCGATTCGATCTTATTCCCCTACAGTTACTTGATGATGCAGAACCCTCAATACGCCGCCGACGCCGAAGCGCTATTAGCTATTTGCAAATCGCGCAACATAGCCGTGCAAACGATCAAAGCACTCGTGCGCGCGCCGTGGGGCGAAAAGCAGCATAATCGTTCAACGTGGTATGAACCGCTCGAAGATCAAAATGAAATTGATAACGCTGTGCATTGGGTGTTGGGGGACGATCAGGTTTTCTTGAACACGGCGGGCGACATTCATCTCTTGCCGAAAGTTTTAGATGCGGCGAGTCGGTTCAAGGCGCGACCAGCGAGCAATGAGATGCAACGCGATCTTCAGCAGTTAGAGATGGCGCCGTTGTTTGTGTGATATGACTTTGTAGGGGCGGGACTTGCTCCCGCCCATTTGGGCGACTGCAAGAGTCGCCCCTACCCTGCCCATTTGGGCGACTGCAAGAGTCGCCCCTACCCCGCCCATTTGGGCGACTGCAAGAGTCGCCCCTACCCTGCCCATTTGGGCGACTGCAAGAGTCGCCCCTACCCCGCCCATTTGGGCGACTGCAAGAGTCGCCCCTACCCTGCCCATTTGGGCGACT
>CAKKQG010000034.1:5536-7187 GCA_919901875.1 Anaerolineales bacterium | reverse complement strand
GCAAGAGTCGCCCCTACCCTGCCCATTTGGGCGACTGCAAGAGTCGCCCCTACCCTGCCCATTTGGGCGACTGCAAGAGTCGCCCCTACCATTAAGGAGACGAGATGCGGCGCGCCTTGATTGCTTTGATCACATTGTCCCTCGTTGGATGCACAACGCCTCAACCGATGCACACGGTCGCGCCGACGACTCAGGTGAGACCGACGTTGACGGCAACCGCACCCGTGGCGGCGTCACCGAGTGTGGCGCCCACAACCTCATCCACCAAATTTCAAATTCAAGAATACGTCGTGCCGAGAGGATCGCGCCCGCACGATGTCGCGCCCGATGCGAATGGAAACGTTTGGTACACGGCGCAGGCCACGGGCGAGTTGGGGAAATTAAATGCGGCGACGGGCGAGACGAAACATATCAAGTTGGGAAACGGATCGAGTCCGCATGGCGTAATTATGGGAAGCGATGGCGCGGCGTGGGTGACGGATAGCGGCTTGAACGCCATCGTGCGAGTCGATCCAAAAACGGAAGAGGTAAAAGTATTTGCTTTGAGCGGCGTGCCGAACATCAATATGAACACGGCGGCGTTTGATAGCAAAGGAATTTTGTGGTTCACCGGACAGAACGGGTATTACGGGCGACTCGATCTGAAGAGCGGAAAGATAGAAGCGTTTAGTGCGCCGCGTGGCAGAGGTCCTTATGGAATCGCCGCAACACCCGAGGGCGTGATCTATTACGCCTCACTTGCCGGGAGTCATATTGCGCGCATTGAGGGTGACAGCACGAAAGTGATCGAGCCGCCTACGCCAAATCAGGGCGCGCGGCGCGTGTGGTCAGATTCGAAAGGGCGAATTTGGGTAAGCGAGTGGAACAGCGGGCAAGTGAGTATGTATGATCCGAAAACAAATGCCTGGCGTGTATGGAAAGCGCCGGGTGAGCGAGCGGCGATTTACGCCGTGTACGTTGATGACCGCGATTTTGTTTGGCTGAGCGATTTTAACGCGAATGCGTTGCTGCGTTTCGATCCATCCACCGAAAAGTTTGAGACGTTTATCTTGCCGAGTCAGAACGCGAGTGTGCGGCAAATTTTGGGGCGGCGTGGTGAGGTCTGGGGCGCGGAGTCGGGTGCGGATAAGCTGGTGGTGATACGCACGCCTTGATGTCAGAGTCTTTATGATCCACGAAGGTCACAAAGGAATACGAACAACTCTTTTTTCTTCGTGATCTTCGTGAACTTCGTGGATGAAAATTTGCTCTAAGGTTTCGGCGTGTAAGTCGCCCCGGGTGGAGAACCGGCTAAATCGGTCAGCAGAAGTTTCAAAGCGTCCACCCGTTGCGTCTCGCGCCCCGAAACGTTTAACAGCAACGCCTCATTGAGATCGGCGCGCGCTTTTATTTTGTCATTCGTAGCATTGTAAGCAATGGCGCGTTGAGTGAGCGCGTCAAATTTTTGCAAATCGGTTGTCGCCCGCGTCACAGCGGCAGAAAGCGGCGGCAGAGCATCTTTATAATTCTTCGCGCCGATATACGCCGCGCCTAACCAATAGTTTGAATCAAACAGATTCGGCGCGCCCTCCACGGCGCTCTTCAACTCTCGGATCGCGTTGTCAAAATCGCCTTTGCGATAATAGGCTTGACCGATCTTCACCCGCACCGA
>CAKKQG010000034.1:0-5436 GCA_919901875.1 Anaerolineales bacterium | reverse complement strand
CTTAAGTTCAATCGCCCGATTCAATTTCGTCACCGCCGTCGCCAACTCACCCGCACCTAAATCGGCTTGACCGTATAACAACAAACCCGCGCTGTCCTCGGGACGATAGGCGGTGTAAGTGTTAAGCGCAGATTGCGCCGCCTTGTAATCTTCATTGGCTAATGCCAGCCGCCCGGTGGCGCGATAGAGGTCAACCACTGTGGCGTCCATTTTAAATGCGGCGTCCAATGTAGATCGCGCATCACCAAGTCGGTTTGCCAAGACGTAGGCTTCGGACAGATAGGCTTGAAGCACAACATTAGTCGGCGAGGCGCGCTTGCCTTTTTCCAACTCGCTTACCGCACTCGTCGCATCGCGCCCGCGCACGCTCATGTAGTAAATTGATTTTTGAATGTAAGGCTCGCCCCACTTCACATCCAATTGATTCGCTTTATCAAAATCGCTCAAGGGGTTGCCGTTTAAACCAAACTGCGCCTGCCCCCGACCAATATAGGCGGGAGCGTAATCGCTATTGATGCGGACGGCGTTACCAAACGACGTGAAGGCGCGGTTGTAATCGCGGCGCTGCAAAAAGATCAACCCCAAATAATAATGCGCCGAATAGTTGCGTGGGTTTTGGGTTGCCGCCTTCTGCAGCGAGTCGGTTGCCTTGTCGAAGTCGCCCGCCTTAAACGCGCTCTCGCCCAAACGAAAATCATCTTCGGTAAAAAACTGCGGCGCAAAAACTGTGGGCGTGGGCGTGAATTGAAGTTTAAGAACGTCGGCAAGAGGCGTGAGAGTCACACCGGGAGCGGCAGTGATATTTAATGCGGGGAACGTCGGGGTCGGCGCAACCGTCGGCGTGCGAGGCGCCGCCACGTCGGTAGCGACATCCGTCACCGACAGCACGGCAGTCGTCGCAATGGGCAGAGCAAAGCGCGGCGCAATGACTCGGATATACACAATCACGCCGATCACCGCAAAGGTGATCACGGCTAAGAGAATGATCAAAACATTTTCGAGAGCGCGATTACGTCGAATCGTGAATCCGCCGCGCCGCTTTTGTTTCGCCCCACCTGCTGAGGGCGCGTCAAACGTCACGCCGATCACCTCGATCCCCAAATCGGCGCGCATCTCCGGCGGCAGCGCGCCCAACAATGCCAAGCCGCGCTTCGCCGCTTTGTTGTTCGGGTTTAATTTGAGAACGGAGTTTAAACAGAAGATACGTTCACGATCCGACTCGACCACCGAACTCATCCACAACCACGCCTCTTCATTCTTTTGGTCATAGCGCAGAACGCGAGTCAACTGCTCGCGTGCCTTCGCCCGCTCGCCGAGCCGCGCGGCAGCGATGGCATCTTCTAGTAAATTCTTTCGCGCGAATTGACTCTGCTGGTTGGGGTTCGTCATATTGAGGAAAGTTTAGCACAGTAAGGCAAGTTTGCAACTTGGCGAATAAATTCGCGGCAACACAAGGCAAAACCTGCCTACGCAGGTTTCAAGTCCGCGTAGGCGGACTTCGCTTTGTGTTGCGGCGATTTCAATCGCCTGAGCATCCGCTATAATAAATTTGATGAAAAAAATTTGGATCATCGCTCTCTCAATTTTGATCGGCGCCTGCGGAGTTGACGACTCGATCACGTTGACGCCGACACTGCGGCGGATGCCAACGACCACACCCCTGCCGCTCATCCCCGGCGCACCGACGAACACGCCGCCGCCGCTGCCCACCCTGCCGCCCACGCCCGCGCCCGTTGCCTACAAAATTCAAAAAGGTGATACGCTGATCGCCATCGCTTCTAAATTCAATGTCTCGCTCGAAGCGATAGATAAATTAAATCCCGGACTCAATCCGGCGAATCTACAACCGGGGCAAACGATTCTTCTGCCGCCAGACACACAAGGTCTCGCCGCCGCTTCGATCCCCCTGCCCGCCATCACACCTTTGCCGATCACGCTCGGCACATTTTATTGTTCACCCACACCGTCGTCGAGCGTGATCTGTTTGAGCGAATTTAAGAATACGGGCAACACACCCATCTTGAATCTCTCGGCGCAAGTGAATCTGTTAAACGCCGACAACTCGCCGGGCCGGTTCCCGAACGCGGTTGCCTATTCGCCGCTTGATGTTATCCCGATTGGCGTGAGTGTGCCGTTGGCGGCAATGTTTCCGCAGGCGGCGTTAAGTTCCAATCGAGTGGCAAGCAGCGCGATGCTCACCGCCGAGTCGGCATCCGCACTGGCAGAGAGGTATGTGATGTTGAACGTCAGTGGCGCGGCAGGATCATTCTCCTCAAGCGGCTATATCATTAACGGGAGCGTGATCAATCCAGCAAGTGTCGAAGTAAAATCAGTCGTGATCGTTGCCACTGTGTATAATTCTGCTGGCGCGGTGGCAAGTTACCGCAAAATTATTTTAAATGGGACAATCGCTCCGCGAGGCAACACACCGTTTTCGATCACGATGGCGGGCATTTCTGAGGTGACACGATGGGCAGTGATAGCACAAGCGCATATCCGTTGAAATCATTTCTTTGGCGGTTATTCCGAAAAATTTATGCGATCTTGAGTCGCTTGGAAGTGCGCGGCATTGAGAACGTGCCGCAAGAAGGCGCGGTGCTGATCGTCACGAATCATCTCAGCTATGCCGACCCGCCTCTGCTGTTCATCACATTCCCGCGCTATCAAGAGATGATGCCGCTAGCCGCCGACACCTACAAAAAGAATCCGCTTTTCAACTGGCTGGTGAGCAATGTGGGCGGAGTGTGGATCACTCGCGGCGTGGGCGATCTGGCGGCGATTAAAACGTCGCTGGCAGTGCTGAAGCAAAATAAAATTTTGGGCATGGCGCCCGAAGGCACGCGAAGCAAACACACGCACGCGCTTCAAGCGGGCAAGACGGGCGCGGCGTTTCTGGCTTGCAAAGCTGGAGTGAACATTGTGCCTGTGGGAATCATTGGAACAGAAAAGGTGTGGAGCGAATTAAGACACTTGCGCCGCCCGACAATCACCGTCACTTACGGTCCCGCTTTCTCACTCCCGCCTCTCTCTGGCGATAACAAATCGGCGTTACTCGATCAATACACGCACGAGGTCATGTGCCACATTGCAGCATTGTTGCCGGAAGAGTATCAGGGGGTTTATAAAGGCGAGGTGAGAGTTAAGGAAATAATGGAAACGGGGAAATAAGGGAGATAGGGAAACAGGGAAATAAGGGAAACAGGGGAAACAGGGAAATAAGGGAAACAAGGAAACAAGGGAAACAGGGTAACTACTCACCCAAGAGGATGGAGAGAGGCTCACTCTAATCCGCAGTCAACTTTTTTCTCGCCCCAAACATTTTTCCGCCTATTGGCAGAAGAAAGTTCAACTTCAGAACAATGCCAAAATTCGGATTAGAGACGCAACCCACCACGCCTCGCGAGTAGTTACGTATTTCCCTGAGTTCCTTTCTTTCCTTTATTTCCTTTTGATCTTCTTCCACTCTTCAACCGTCAACGTCTCCGCTCGGCGATTTGAATCGATCCCCGCTTTACTTAGCATCTCCTCGACTTCTTCCATTTTAATTTTCAATCCTGAAGCCAGCGCGTTCTTTAATTTTTTGCGCTTTTGGCTGAAGCCCGCTTTAACCATAGAAAAAAAATGATCGGTGTCCTCACCGCTTGCGAAGGGCGGCGCGGCGAAGAGATCGATTCGCACAATCGCCGACTCTACATCGGGCTTTGGGTAAAACGCGCCCGCCGGAATTTTGCCGACGATGTGTGGTTCGCCATACACCTGCACGCTGACCGCTAACACACTCATCTCCGGCGGTTGGGCGCAGAGGCGTTCTGCCACTTCGCGTTGAACGGTGAGGACGATGAGCGACGGTTTCGTTTTCGATTCGAGCAGGTGGCGGATGATGGCAGAGGTGAGGTAATAAGGGATGTTAGCGATCACCTTATAGACTTCGGAAGTAGAGACTTCGGAAGTTTTAAAAACTTCCGAAGTCTCGATTTCTAGAATATCACCATGAACAATCTTGACATTCGGATAATCGGCGAGAGTGTATTCCAGAATGGGGATCAAGCGATCATCAAGTTCAACGGCGATCACTTCTTTTGCCGACTCGGCTAAACAACGGGTGAGGCTACCCGCGCCGGGTCCGATCTCCAGCACCACGTCATTCGCCGTCACCTCACCCGCCGCGACGATGCGATCAATGATCGCCGGATCGAAAAGAAAGTTTTGTCCTAAACTTTTTTTCGGCGTGAAATTAAAGCGGCGGAGGGTTTCTTTCATTGGAAGTTAGAGGCTGGAGGTCAGAGGTTGGAGGTTTGGAGTTTGGAGTTTGGAATTTAAGGAAGTATCCACTTAATTTGACTCGCCGATGGCACGGGCGCAAGAAAATAAACGGTGACGAATGAATGCCACGATTCATAATTCCAATCGTCGTAGCCAAGATCGATCCATTTGCCTTTGACTCCGCTGCCCGTGTCTTCGGCGACAGCATAACCGTAACCGGGAACATAGAGGCGCGTGCCGAGCGGCATCACGTTGAGATCAATAGCGACCATGCCGCGTGTCAATTTTTTCCCAGATCGAGTCAAGCCATACCAAGGGACGGTGATCGGCGTGCCGGCGCGTGAGGCAGAGTAAGACGTGGCATACATCCGAACTGCGCGCCAATACTGAATCGTTCCATCGGCGGTATCCGCGCTTTTAATGGTGGCACGCGTGCCATAGCCAACGATGTGCGCTTTGGGCGAGACCTGCATCCATTGATCTTGAGTCGCGCGCGAGACTTCGATTCCGTTTTCGTAACGCACCACCACGCGAGTCGCCAGCGCGCCATTCACGCCTTGCTGAACAACGCGGGTGTTATCGAGATCGAGATCGTTCAACGCCTGATATTGAAGATCATATTTGATCGGCTTTTGATCGTTGATCACAATTTCATTGACTCGCATCACCCGAATCGGCGAACCGTCGGCGGGGATGGAGTCGGCGAGCGCAGGAATGGTGGCGTCAAGACCGAACAGAGTCACACCGGCGTCGGTCAACACTTCGCCAACAAGTTTGCGCCGCGTGCGTGTTTGCAGAGTCACTCCATCTACTTGGATCGTTACAGGGAGTGAACGAACTAATGTGATCGTCATACCGGAGCGAAGCGGTGTGTCGAGTGACGGCGTCACTCCATCGGCAAGATAAAGTTGAATGCCCGCTTCGGAGATTGCCTGACTCACGGTGAGGGCGGAGATAGTGATCGTTTGCGCTTTGCCGTTGTCAATGAGGATGACGGGCGCGGCACGTTGGATGACGATGGAATGAGGCAGCGCGGCCGCGGGGCGGGCGGCAGCCCCTTCGACGGGGACGCGGACTCCGTCAAAATAAACCGAGTCGGCAGGGGCGAGCGTCTTGCCCGCTTCGAGCAGAATCGCGTTGATCTTTTTTTGATGGGTGCGAATCAAAGCGGCA
>CAKKQG010000033.1 GCA_919901875.1 Anaerolineales bacterium | reverse complement strand
AGGTGAGCCTATTCCAGATTCGCTTTACTCAACTTCTCCAGCCGTTCAACATGCGTTGCATCACAGGCATCGCCAAACTTTGTCTTGGGCATTTTCTCTTTCTTCTTCATCAGTTCATCGTAGTCATTATCATCTACAAACGCCACGCATCGTCCGATGCACGCTTCACCGTCTACGAATCTCCATGGAAAAAATCCGATGGTGGCGCGGCGATTCAAAAGAAGGTCAATGTCGCCGCCGATGCACTCGGCATGGATGATGCCGTGCGGAAACAGGTCGAGGTGCATCAACTGATATTTGCTGTCGTCAAAAAATTCGGCAACGGTCTTGCCATGTTTCTTCTTGAAAACTTTTTCGGCTTGGCGTGTTTGGCGCGGCTGCCAATCACGAATAATGGTGTTCATCGGGTGATCGGCACTGCCGCAATCCACGGCGAGCCAACGAAGTTTTTTGCGCTTGCACCAATCGGCAAATTCCCGATCCGGTCCCGGATGCTTCACCATGTAGCGAATCTCATCGGCCGTTGGCTGATCCCAACCGAAGTGATGATAGCCGGTGTGAATGATCAAGATGTCGCCCTCTTTCACTTCGACTCGTTCTTCGATCATCTTGCTGGTGTATATGTCATAGTCGCCGCACACATCGCTTAAATCCACAATCGCGCCTTCGTGAACCAAATAGTCCATGCTCAACGAAGCAATATCTTTGCCCGGCGTATAAAAATGAATCTCGCCGTCAATATGCGTGCCGAGATGATTGGAGTGCGTGATCAGTTGCCCATTCGCGCCGTTAGGCGCGAGACGTTTAAAGTATTTCACTTGCAGCGGCTCGTAGGTAGGCCAAGGCGGCGTCGCCACGCCAAGCGGAATAGTGAGATCAAGTGTTTTCATAGAATGATGGTAACTACTCGCCGCTTGCGCGTGGAAATGAATTTCCACGCTGTTACAAAAAGTCTGCTAAAGCAGACTGACCCCAACGCGATTTATCGCGTTTGGCGTATCAGCAGGATGATTCATCATCCTGCGAAGGCGTGAGCAGTTACGAATAAAGTCTCCTTGCCGATGATCTTACATCAAAATAATAAGCAAGACCCCGAAGATTTTTGCGAAGCACCCCGCAGCGAAGCGGAGTGGGCAAAACCTTCGGGGTCTTTAACAACCTAACTAACCAAAAACAAAATCCCAAATCCCAAAAACCCAAACCCCAACTTCAAATCTCCAATCTCTAATCTCTAATCTCCAACCATCCAATTAAAAATTGATGTTCTCTCTCTCCTCAACACCGAACATCTTCGGCGGCAGGAGAATGAAGATCAGATTCATCACGATACCGGCAAATGCCGCGAAGACAATCGCCGGAACGCCAACGGGGAAGACGCCCGGGATTAGGAACGGGAACAAACCGTCTTTCAACGTCATGTTGCCGCCGATACCGCAGATCAAGATCGTCGCGCCCACCGCCAGTTGACGCGGCTCAAACAGATTCACTTTTTCGGATTGAATGAGCGCGATGCCCTGCATCCCGATCACGCCGAACAAGTAAATCGCCAAGCCACCTGTCACAGCGACCGGGATCGAGGCGACCAACGCCGCCAGCGTTCCGACGAAGCCGAGCAGGATCGCCATCACACCTGCCGCCATCAACACCGGCACCGAGTAGTTGCGGGTGATCGCCATCAAACTATTATTCTCGCCGTAATTCGTTCCGGCAGTGCCACCGATCAAGCCCATCACCAAATCGTCCGCGCCATCGGCGATGAGATTCAGCCCGATGAGATTCTTGATCTCCAGCGGCGCACGTCCCAAATCTTTCGCCAGTTGATCAATGTAAAGACTCATCTGGTAAAGGTGTGCCGTGCTTTCGGGGATGGTAGCGATAGCGATCAGCGCCACGCTGATGACCACGCCCCAGGCGCGGGGATCCTCAAACGCTGGAAGAGTAATGGCAGGAACGCGGAAAATCGGCGCACTGGTCACTGTGGAGAAATCCACCAAGCCGAAAGGAATGGATACAAGATAGCCGGCAATAGCACCCAACAAAATCGGCAACATTCCCAGCAAGCCTCGGTTCTGCAAATAGACCGAGAAGACCACCGTGAGGAGCAACGTCACAATGGCAATCATCCAGTTCGCGCCCGCCATACCTAACGCCGCGCCCGCCAGACCAATACCAATGACAATCGCCATACTGCCGGAGATCACGGGCGGCAACACTTTATCTAATGCCGCCTTGCCGACCTTCATGATCAACAAGCCAATCAATATTTCAAAGATGCCCGTTCCTAAAATGCCCACCTGCGCAATGCGCACACCCTCAGGACAGTACGCCGCCTTGCTGGTAAAGCAGTCCTTAGCATAGAGGCTCATCACAGTAACAAATACCGCGATGTAGCTAAAGCTGGAACCGTAATACATGGGGATCTTTCGCTTTGACACCAGCAACGCGATGATCGTGCCAATGCCGCTCCCCAACAACGTCACGCCCACGTCAAACTTGGTGAGAATGGCGCACAACACTGTTGCCGGGAACATGGTCAGCACTTGTTGAAAACCAAGGCTGAGCATCGCCCCAATAGGGGGCGTGTCTTCGGGTAGATAGCCGCTAACTTTTTTTTCTGTTAAAGCAGTCATGATGGTTCGTTATCCTTTCCAAAATTGATGAACTAAGAACTACACCAACCCTCTCCTTGAAAAAATTTTTCAGCCTCACCTCCTTCATAGCGGTATAATGAGCAGTGTCGTCAAATCACCCAATCTCGACAACACACATGACACCTGCTCGCCACGTTGGCACAGCACTGCATCTATGTAACACCGAGAGTATAGGCTACGTTGCTCTCAAAACAATAAGCGTCTCCCCTACGGCATCGGTCGTAGGCGTCACATCGCGCGGCATCTTCCTCCGCACACCGTCTAAACAAATCCTCTTCCTCTCCTTTGAACCGCATCGCGGGCCTCTGACGATCAACACGACTCACAAGATAAAAGATGTTGGTCAGTCCGTTCAAATTATTGATTCTTGCCTTTTCATCGGGGATGCCGCCATTGCCCTAGATACCGCCAACCTTTGGCAACCCGATCCACTGCCCTCAACCATCGCCCCGCTCCCAACCCGAATCGCCACACTTCAACATTTTCTCAATCGCGCAACGACTCTTCGTCCAACCTCCACGCGAAGCGTCCAACCTCCAACCTCCAACCTCCAGCTTCTAACTTCCAACTTCCAATCCCTAATCTCCAATCTCGGTCTTGGTCCCGGACTCACCCCCTCCAACGACGACATCGTCATTGGATTCCTTTTAACTCTCAACCGTTATGGTCGTTACCCACACAACGATCTCATTATTAAAGAAGCCTATGCCCGCACCACCACCCTCAGCGCCAATCTCATCGAATGTGCCTCGCACGGACTCGCCGATGAAAGACTCATTCGCGTTATAGACTGTATCTTCACTGGAAACAAAGACAACGAAGCCTTAAATGAAATGTTAGGATGGGGAGAATCATCAGGACTCAATGCGCTAAAAGGAATGGCGTTAGCTATAAAAAAATTTGAAAGCAGAGATGAACGAGTAGCTATCCCATCTAATCCGCCCGTCAACTTTTTGCCAAACCCAAAACTTCATTCTGCTGTGATGGCTTCCGCGCTTGAACCAAGGCGCACAACAGAACCAAGCCATTTAGCGGATTAGAACTTCCACCCTCACCTCTTCTTCGCTTCCAAAAACACATTGCACAAAGGAGTAACTTAATGAAGCCACCATCTTTTCAATATCACGCACCTAAAACTCTAGCCGAAGCCTTATCGCTCTTAACCCAACACGGCTCTGATGCCAAAGTTCTCGCGGGCGGACAAAGCCTCGTGCCAATGATGAACTTCCGCGTGGCGCAACCGGCGATATTGATTGACATCAATCGAATCAAAGAACTCGCCTACATCAAAGATGGCAATGATGGCTTACGCATCGGCGCAATGACGCGGCAGCGAACAGTGGAACGTGACGCTAACGTGGCAAAACGCTCGCCATTGATTCACGAAACCATGCCGCACATCGCCCACCCGCAGATTCGCAATCGCGGCACCATCGGCGGCAGCATCGCCCACGCCGACCCCGCCTCAGAGTTGCCAACGGTGATGCTCACCCTCAACGCCAAACTTTTAGCGAAGAACGCAAAGGGCGAGCGTTGGATTGACGCACAAGATTTTTTCGTCGGTCTGTTCACCACCGCGCTCGAACCGGATGAAATCCTCGCCGAGATTCAAATCCCCGATCTGCCCGCTCGCAGTGGTTACGCCTTTGAGGAAGTAGCGCGGCGGCACGGCGATTACGCCATGATGGGCGCGGCGGCAACGATGACTTTAGATGAAAATGGCAAATGCAAAGACGTGCGCCTCGTTTTCTTAAGCGTCGGCGAGACTCCCTTGTTATCGTCTTCTGCCGCGCAAGCGTTAATCGGCAACAAACCCACACCCGAACTGATTCAATCTGCCGCCGCGGACACCGACATCACCCCATCCAGCAACATCCATGCTTCCGAGCGTTATCGCAAACATCTGGCGAACGTGTTGGGCAAACGAGTTTTGACGAAAGCTTACGGGAGGGTGGCAACGGATAGATAACAGATGTAGCAGATGAAGGGCGGCGCGAATCCGTTACATCCGCTACAAAATCCGTTGCCAATAAGGATAACAACAATGACCGACACTATTTCTATCTCCCTCAAAGTTAACGGCGTTCAATACAAAAAAGACGTTGAGCCGCGATTGTTGTTGAGCGATTTCTTGCGGCACGAACTCGATCTCACCGGCACACATGTCGGCTGTGAGCATGGCGTGTGCGGCTCTTGCACCATTCTGTTAGATGGCGAAGCCGTGCGCTCATGTTTAATTTTTGCGGCGCAAGCGGATGGTTGTGAACTGACCACCGTTGAAGGTCTCGCCCAAAACGGCAAACTGCATCCACTGCAAGAAGCGTTTCGTGAAGCACATGGGTTGCAATGCGGCTACTGCACTCCCGGATTCTTGATGACGTTGATTCCGTTTCTCAAAGAAAACCCGAATCCAAACGAAGCAGAGATTCGTGATGCGCTGTCGGGGAATATATGTAGATGCACTGGGTATCAAAACATTGTGAAAGCGGTGCAACTCGGCGCAGAGAAGATGAAGTAAAGCAGTAATCAGTCAGCAGTGAACAGTGATCAGTAAAGTGATCACTGATAACTGACAACTGATCACTGATAACTGGTGTCAATATGACTACACAATTTTTCGGGGAACGTATCCTACGCAACGAAGACCCACAACTCTTAACAGGCAACGCCCTGTTTGTTGACGACGTTCATCTCCCCAACATGGCGCACGCGGCGTTTGTGCGCAGTGTGTATGCCCACGCCAAAATTAAAAGCATTGATGTCTCTGCCGCGCTACAACGCGAAGGCGTGATCGCCGTCTTCACCGCCGCCGATATGGGCGACTACTGGCAACCGTGTCCGCTGGTGGTGCCGCCGCCCCCGATTAAAGATCTTAAGTTCAACGAGCGAACCCAGCTGCCGCTGGTGAAAGATAAAGTGCGGCACGTCGGCGAAGCCATCGCCGTGATCATCGCCGAGAGCCGTTACATCGCCGAAGATGCCATCGCCGATGTGTATGTTGATTACGAACCGCTGGATGTTGTTTTAGATTTAGACAAAGCGTTGAAACCCGATGCGCCGTTGTTGTTTGAAGAATTAAAAGACAACGTGGCGGCTCATGTGA
>CAKKQG010000032.1 GCA_919901875.1 Anaerolineales bacterium | reverse complement strand
GGCGGGCAACAACAACGGAATAAAGATCGAATAGCGATGGGCGTGGAGGAGAGGATGATTGAGGATCAAACGATGGAGCGCGGTGACGGCGACAACGGCAAAAAAAATTCCAACGATCACGCCGCCCGGAAACGCGCGCAAGAGTCCGAAGGCAGACGGGGCATATTCAAATAAAGATCGTGAGAGGGCAAGACCGAAGACCCCGCCGCAGATCGCGGCGAAGAGTCTATTTGCGTGAAGCATCAGTCTTCTTGAGTTCGAAGTAGGCTTGCAAAATTTGCTGTGCGACGGGACCGGCGGTGACCGAGCCTTCGCCGCCATTGTAGACGAAGACCACAACGGCGATCTCCGGTTTTTCTGCCGGGGCATATGCTAAAAACCAGGCGTGTTGCGGCCACGCGCCGAATTTGCACAAATCTTTTTTCTGGGCGATGTTATCGCAGTATTCGCCGGTGCCGCTTTTTCCGGCGTATTGCACACCTTCGATACGATCTAAATCTTCGCCCGTGCCTTCTGAGATGACTTTCTCCATGCCGCGACGCACAATGCTGATAGTGTTTGCCGACAACGGCACAGGGTCTAGTTCGGGTGTGGCAGGGATGGCGTCGAGGTATTGCGTTTGGAACGGTTTGACGATGTTGCCTTCGCCGTCAATCACGTCTTTGATGAGCGTGGGCTTGATGGAAAAGCCGTTGTTGAGATAGGGCGTGACAGAATTGAGGACTTGGATCGGCGTGGCGAGGACGTAGCCTTGACCGATGGAGGCGATGTAGGTATCACCCGTTGACCAGTTCTCGCCGATGTTGAGCCGTTTGTAATCGCGGTTGGGGATCAACCCTTTGCGCTCGCCTGGGAGTTCGATGCCGGTGCGCCGATTGAAGCCAAAGTAGTTGGCGAATTCATAGATTCCTTCAATGTCAATGCCGGTCACTTTGTCGGGAGCGTAGCCGCCACCGGTTTTGTAAAAATAAACGTTGCACGATTGAGCAATGGCGGTGATCATATCCACCTCGCCGTGTCCGTCGAGTTTGTTGCAGACAACCGTGCGGGCTTTGCCGGGGTCATTGGGAAAGTATTTGTTTTCAATAACGATCTTGCCAGGGTCGAAGAGCTTGCGATAGGGATCGATGAGCCCTTTAGAAAGGATGGCGCCTGCCATCATAACTTTAAAAACAGAGCCGGGCGCGTGTTGACCGCTGATTGCTTGATTGAATAAAGGGTTGGCGGGGTCTTTGAGAAGACTAGTGTAGTAATCGAAAGGAATGAAACGGGCAAATTTTTGGTTGTCGTAAGTGGGGATCGAGACCATTGACAAAATTTCGCCGGTGATCGGATTCATGGCAATGGCGACGCCAGATTGCGATTTAGTAGTTTGAGTTTTGAGATTCAGTAAGTTGATTCCGCGTTGCAGTGCGGCTTGGGTGGAGGCTTGCAGGCGCACATCAATGGTGAGGGAAAGGCTATTGCCCGGGACGGGGTTGACGACATCCCCGATGGTGCGGAGTTCGAGTCCTGCCACATCTTCCTCAATAGTTTTCGATCCGTTCTTTCCGCTGAGTGTGTCTTGTTCCCACGCTTCCACACCGGCGTAACCGATCTTATCGCGTGACGGATCGAAACCGAGTTTGATGTAATCATCGGCAACTTCTTTTGTGATAGGACCCATGTAGCCGACAAGGTGTGAGGTGAGTGAGCCGGTTATGTATTCGCGTTGCGGCGTGACGCTGATGCCGACGCCGGGCAAAGTGCGTTGTCGTCCGCGCAGCATGAGAGCAACTTCGGATGAGACGTTGCGTTTAATGATGACCGGAATGTATGGGGCGAGACTCTCGCCTTCGGCGACAAGTTCGGTGATGCCGCGTGGCGGCTGAGTGTCGCCGCCAGCCGCTCCCGCTTCGAGTGGCGGCGTCCGCAGCGGGACTCCGGTGAGTTGCGAAATATATTGATACAGTTCTTGCAGACGGATCGTATCCGCAGGCAAATAGGCGGGGGTCAGGGTGACGTTGAACTCTGGAATATTCTTGACGAGCTGCACGCCGTAACGATCATAGATTACGCCGCGCGGTGCCGGGATGTTGACGAACGAGATGCGATTTTCTTTTGCCAACTCTTCATATTCACTGCCGCGAATGATCTGTAAATAGAATAAGCGCGCGGTCAAAGCGGCGATGGCGGCAACCAGCAAAATATAAAATGGAATGAAGCGCAGTTGATCCAACGGTTGCTTGGCCGGATCGCCGTGTTTGACGTGTTCGCTGCGCCGAGGAATTTTGAGAGAAGTTTTCATATCGCTATTCTTCCAGCAATCCGATCTCGCGCGGCTTTAACAACTTGACTGCCCAAAGGGCGATGCGATAAATAGGCACGATCAAGATCAGATTCAACAACGCCGATGGCAAGATGCCTAAAGTGATAGCGTCTGCCCATTGAATGGGCTGCCCGCGAATGGAGAGCGTGAGTAAGTATAGCAAGTGATAAAAAATCGTGCCGACCAGACTGACGAGCAGGGCTACCGGCAAGTTCGCTTGATAGAACCGTCCTTCGGTGAACGAGATCACCAGACTAATAGTGGTCATGGCAAATGTCGCCGCGCCGATAGCCCCGCCGGACAATGCATCTGCAAACACGCCAGCGAAAAATGCCCACAAGGGCGCATCGGCTTCGCGCCGTACCAAATTCCATGCCAGCACGACGACGAGCGCCATGTCAACACTTCCGTCCAGAAATCGAACCGAGTGAAGTAGTGTTGATTGCATCACGCTGATCAGCGCGAGGAGGGGGATGCCGATGATTAAACTTCGCATGAGGAGGTATCTAAACTTAGTGTCAACGGATACAAAACGGATAAACGGATAGGGGCGCGAATCCGTTGACACCGAAACGTCATTGCGAGTGTTCTTTACGAAGCAATCTCGGTTATGCGGTGAGATTGCTTCGTCGCACAGAACGCTCCTCGCAACGACGCTGACATGTTTTGCGTAAGTCCAGAACTTATTAGTTTCTGTTTACGGAGGAGGAACCGGCGTGCCGAGTAATGGTTGGATGTTCGGCTTTTCGTAGTTGATGATGACCAACACAGTTTCTAAACGATTAAAGTCCACTGCCGATTTCACATCGGCTTCTTGAAAGACATCAAAGGTGCGCTTGCGAACCGAAGCCACTGCGCCGATGAGAAGACCTTGCGGAAACTGTCCGCCCAAACCCGAAGTGACCACGCGCTCGCCTTGTTTCATATCTACTTCAACCGAAATGTAATTCAAGCGCAGCTCACCCGATTGTTGACCGATGACGATGCCTTCGGCGCGTGAATTTTGCAGACGCACATTCACCGCCGATGAGAGATCGGTGATCAAGACGACTTTGCTGGCATTGATCGTTGTCTCGGTGACCAGCCCGACCAAACCTTTATCGGTGACGACGGGCATGTCGCGGTTGATGCCGTCGCGCGCGCCTTTGTTTAGCAACACGTATCGCAAGAAACGGCTTTCATCGCGCCCGACCACGTCGGCGGTGACGTATTTGCGTTCGGGGTTGGTGCGGGCGTAATCCAACAATGCCGAGACGATCTTCAACTTCGATTCTGATTCGCTTAAGCGGATATTTTCTGTCGTCAGATCGGCGATCTGTTTTTCCAGTTCAACATTCCGCGCCTGAACTGAAGCAAGATCGGCGGGGGTATTGATGGCATTGGAGATCGAGTTGTAGAGGTTGGCGAATCCAGATTGAAGGGGAGAGAGGGCGATCAGCACTGTGCCGCTCACCGGTTCAAGTGTATTACGCCCGACGATGATTGCGCCAATGCCTATCAGGACAAGGACAACAGCATATAAAATGCGAGTGCCGCTCGATGTGGTGGGAGCTTTGAAACGACGCATGGGGAAGGATGAATTATGAGTTATGAAGGATGAAAACAGTTTCAGATTCATCCTTCATAATTCTGCCTTCATCCTTTAGTGAGAGGTGCTGCCTCTTTGCAAACCAACCAAGAATCGTTTGAGGTGTTCAAGATCTTCGAGGATGCGTCCCGCGCCGCGCGCCACGCAGGTCATCGAATCTTCGGCGAGCCACACGCGCACTTTCAACTCATCGGTTAGGCGTTCGACCAGACCTTGCAATTGCGATCCGCCGCCCGCCATGCAGATGCCGGTTTCCATCAAGTCGGCGACGATCTCCGGTGGGGCTTCGTCAATAGCATCTTTCAAAATATCCACAATCGTTTGCACCGACGGCGAAAGCGCTTCACGTAATTCAATGGAAGATACTTCCACGCCTTCCGGCAAGCCTGTCACCAAATTTCGTCCGCGAATCGTGAACGTCTTCTCTTCGCGCAACGGATAGGCTGAGCCGACGGCGATCTTGGCGCGCTCTGCCATGCGCTCGCCGATCAACAAATTGTATTTGTTACGGGCGTAGGCCGTGATGTCTTGATCCATCTCGTCGCCTGCCACGCGCAAGGATCGACTCACCACAATGCCGCCCATCGAGAAGATCGCCACTTCGGTGGTGCCGCCGCCGATGTCAACAATCATTGAGCCACGCGATTCGCCGATCTGCAGCCCGGCGCCAATCGCCGCCGCCGTAGGTTCTTCGATCAAATAGGCCTCACGCGCTCCCGCCGCCAAGGCGGCATCATACACGGCGCGTTTTTCCACTTCGGTCACGCCGGATGGAATGCCTATCACCACGCGCGGGCGCGGGATCGGCACAATACTTTGCTCGTGCGCTTTATTGATGAAATATTCCAACATGGATTGAGTGATCTCAAATTCCGAGATCACCCCATCGCGGATGGGGCGAACGGCGATGATGTTTGCCGGGGTGCGACCCGCCAACTCTTTTGCCTCGGCGCCAATTGCTAAAGGGCGGCGAGTTTTTTTGTCAATCACGACCCATGACGGTTCGTTGATGACGATGCCTTTATTGCGAACATTAACCAGCGTGTTGGCAGTGCCGAGATCGATTCCGATATCGAGCGAAAACATGCCGAACAGCCAGTCGAGTGGACTTGATGCCAAGAAGCTCTCCAATAATAAGCGTTCAGCGTCAGCAAATTGCTGAAGACTGAACGCTTATGAATTCTTTAATGATTATACTATAATCTTTTTTTGATGCTCCTCGCCGCCGTTCGATCTTTCACTCAAAGATATTCTTTGCTCGCTCA
>CAKKQG010000031.1:3093-4993 GCA_919901875.1 Anaerolineales bacterium | reverse complement strand
TGATCCCAAATATGTTTCTGCGCGATCTCTTCTTCTCGCGCGCTGAGGGCGAGCCAGACTAAGCCAACAGGTTTGTTGGGCAAGCCGCCCCCGGGTCCGGCAATGCCCGTTGCCGAGATGGCAATGTCCGCCCCGAGTTCGCGCCGCGCGCCGTGCGCCATTTCGATTGCCACTTCACGACTCACCGCGCCATGATCGTAAAGCGTGCCGTGATGCACGCCGAGCAATCGTTCTTTTGCATCATAAGAATACGCCACGACCCCGCCAACGTAATAAGCAGAACTGCCCGCCATGTTGGTGATGAGGTGCGAGATCAATCCGCCCGTGCAGCTTTCGGCGGTGGCGAGAGTCAGTTTACGTTGAAGGAGGATGGTGGCGATTTGTTGGAGGGTGGATGATGTAGTCATATCCTGATTATAAAGTTTTTCTTCTGCCGCCAATCACTAATCTTTTGACACATCTATCTCACTGTGCTACACTCTCGCCAGTCTGATTTCGCAGACGATTGTTTTGCAAGCACGATAGTCGCGTTGGTGCAAACCCAGCGTTAAAGTTTTGATTGTAATAGATCGGTCAGCAATATCTGAAACACTTTAGCCTCGGCGGAGTCGGACTCTGTTGAGGCTTTGTCTTTTCTACAAGGAGAAATAATGACACAAAAATTAAGAATCATCCCAATCGGTGGATTGGGCGAAGTGGGCAAGAACATGACGGTGATCGAATATGGGCGCAATGCGCTCATCATTGATGCCGGTTTGATGTTCCCCGAAAACGATATGCTCGGGATTGACTACATCATTCCTGATTACTCATACCTGCGCGATAAAGCCGATATGGTGCGCGGCGTGATCATCACCCATGGTCACGAAGATCATACCGGCGCGATCATTCATCTGATGGATGAGATCAACGCGCCGATCTACACCGCGCCTCTCACGCGCGGCTTGATCGAAGTGAAACTTAAAAACGCCAAGATGCTCGACAAGGTGAAGATCAACACGGTCAACGCCGGTGATCGCGTTGAGATCGGTCCCTTCGGCGTGGAGTTCTATCATGCCTGTCACAGCATCCCCGACAATTTTGGTTTGGGCATCACCACGCCTTTAGGTTTAATCGTCCACTCCGGCGATTTTAAAATTGATCACACACCGGTGGATGGCAAAGTAACCGACTTCGCCAAACTCGGCGAGTTCGCCCAACGCGGCGTGTTAGCGCTACTGTCCGATTCCACTAACGCCACTCGCGCCGGATGGACTCCATCTGAAGCCGTGATTGATGGCGCGCTCGATCAAGTTTTTCGTGACGCGAAAGGGCGCATCATCGTCGCCACGTTTGCTTCACTGATCTCGCGCATTCAACAAGTGATCAACGCCTGCGTCCGTCACAATCGCCAGATGGCTCTGGTCGGCACGTCCATGGTTGAGAACTCCAAAATGGCGTTGCGGCTCGGCTACCTTAATGCGCCTGATGGATTAATCATTCCGATTGATCAAGCACTGACTCTGCCCGATAACAAAGTAACGATCATGTCCACCGGATCGCAGGGTGAGCCGTCAACCATCGTTGGGCGTTTGTCTTTGGGGCGCAACCGTTCGTTTGATCTGCAAGTCGGCGACACCGTCGTCATTTCGTCGCACCCGATTCCGGGCAACGAAGAGATGGTGGCGCGCACGATCAACCGGCTCTTTCAGCGCGGGGCAAAGGTGATCTACGATCCCATTCTGCCGGTTCACGTTTCGGGTCACGCCAGCGCCGAAGAGCAGAAAATGTTAATCAATATGCTGCACCCGCAATACTTTATTCCGGTGCATGGCGAATTGCGTCATCTCCATCGTCACGCCGCTCTCGCCCGCGAAGTCGGCATCCCCGACGAGAATATCGCCGTGATCGAAAATGGCAC
>CAKKQG010000031.1:0-2993 GCA_919901875.1 Anaerolineales bacterium | reverse complement strand
GTGCGCGACTCGGAAGAGTTGTTCTCGATGGCAGCCAAGAAAGCCGAAGATGCGGCGATGAGTGCCAATGGCAACGGCATTGTCAAATCCGTCGAAACCGCCCTCGCCGAATTCTTTTACGCCGAGATGAAACGCAGACCGATGGTGTTTGCGATTGTCAACGAAGTGTAGCGGTGAGCCTTCAGGTTTGAGCCTTGAGCAAAAAAAACAAAAAAGAGCGACTCATTTGAGTCGCTCTTTTTAATCTCATTGCTCATCGCTCACTGCTCTATGCTTTCTTTACCCACTTCCTCCACGCCCAACGTCCGAAGAAGAACGTCGGCACGCCGAGAACTATGAGGAACGGCATACACACAATGCCGAAACGGATGAGAAAGTCGGCAAGATTCTGCAGAATCTTGATCAACGTCTCAATGGATTCTTTCACCGTGCCCTCTGGTCGCCAACCGGCAACTTGGATCGGCGTGTTGAGCGCGTTGGGTGTAATGGTCAACGTAATCGCCGACAACGCCGCCGATTGCTCGTAATACTTCATGCGCCCTTTCACCGTCTCGATCTGTTGACGAGTGGAGACGAGTTGATTATAGACTTTCAGAGTCTCATCGGTGTTCTTCGTTTGATCGAGAAACGTTTGCATTTGTTTCTCGGCGCGCTCAAGATTGGTGAGTTGACTCTTGAGGTCGGTGTATTCCGAAGTGACATCTTGCCCGGAGATATTCTCGCTGACCACTTCTACCGAAGTCTTTTTGATCTGCGCCAGAGCGTCATTAAGTTTTTCGGCAGGCACACGCACCACCATCTTGGCGCTTTGAACTTTTTTGTTGCTCGAAGCAAGTGTCTGCGACGTGTTGAGCGAAACCACAAAGCCGCCCATCTCTTCTGCCATCTTGGTGATGTTGTTGACCGTTGCCGTGGCGTCATCTACAACGATGGAGAGAGTCGCGTTCTTGATCACCAATCGTTCGGCTTGTGGCGCGGTTGAGGCTGTGGTGTTCCCCGCTTTGGGTGCAGCAGGTTGTTGCCCGGGGGCGGCATCGGCGGCGCCACCTTGCGCCTCGGGCGCGGCAAAGCCAGCGACGGGTGGTGCAGGCGCAATGGATCGTGCTGGTGTTGCCGCCGCAGCGCAAGCAGTTGTTAATAAGAGTGAAGCTAATACGAGTGTGATGAGAATAGTGCGTTTCATTATTGAAATCTCCTTTTGAGTAATTACTCAATAGACGTGCAAAGTTTAGAAGAAGTTCCCCTCCAACCTCCAACCTCTAACTTCCAACCTCCAGCTCTTCACCACCCTTTTTGCAAACGCGAGATCAAACGTACCGGCATTTTGTGTTCGGTCATGCGGCGTTGAGTCTCAGCCACGTTGTAAGGCGCGCGGCGATATTCCCATCGCCGTCCTTCAAAATCTAAAATTGCGTAAGAGGCGTCGGGGTTGCTGTCGCGTGGTTGCCCCACACTGCCGGGGTTGATGATCAATCGTTCGTTTCCAAACACAGTGAGTTCATCATAGTTGGGGCGACGCTCCACGGCGGTGGTGCCCTCTTGTTGATAGATCACCGGAATATGTGTGTGACCGACAAGGCAATACGGCGTTTCAAAATACGAGAAGTTTTGTGAAGCGATGTAAGCGTCCAAAATATATTCCCACACCGGTTGGCGTGGACTGGCGTGAACCAGCGTATAAACTCCCTGCACTTGTTTCTCTGGTAAGTTGGTCAGATACTCGCGCGAGGTAGAGGTGAGCGCATTCTGCGTCCAGGCAATCGCCGTGCGAGCGTCGAGATTGAAACTGTTGATGTCAATATCGCCAATCGCCGCTTTATCGTGGTTGCCCACCAAGCAAGTTAACTTGGACAAGGCTCGCACTCGCTCCACACATTCATTGGGATCGGGACCATAACCTACCAGATCGCCTAAACACCATACCGTGTCGTAACTTCCATCGGCGTCGGCTAACACTGCCTCAAGCGCCGTCAAGTTGCCGTGAATGTCGGAGATGATCAATATACGCATAACCTCATCATAGTATCGCCCTGAAAATTTGTCCAACAGTCCAATGTTATAATCGCCTTGAAGTGTTTGCCCTCGACGTTATCACCCACAGCCCCACTCAAACTTATGAACTTGGTCAACAACTTGGCGCGATGATTCGTGAAGGGGATCTGATCTGTCTGTGCGGCGAATTGGGCGCGGGCAAAACCACGCTCGCTTCGGGGATCGGCAACGGATGGGGCGCGCGCGAGATCGTCAACAGCCCGACCTTTGTTTTGGTAAATGAATACAGCGACTCACGGGGATGCCGCCTCTACCACATTGACGCTTATCGTTTAAGGGATGCCGCCGATTCGCAAAGCATCGCCCTCGACGATCTCTTAAACGATCCGCACGGCGCAGTGATGATCGAATGGGCGGAGCGTGTGAAAGACGTATTGCCCCAAGAGTGCTTGTGGGTTGAACTTACGACGATTGATGATCAATCGCGGCGCATCAAAATTGAAGCGCGCGGAGAACGGTATCGGCAATTGTTAGAGTCTATTGTGATACGTGAGTCGTGATCGGTGATGCCTGAATCATTGTTCATTGTTCATTGTTTCATTGTTCATTTGTGATCTTGGCTGTTGACACCGCCACTCGTTCTATCGGATTAGCTCTGCTCGATGATCAAAAACTCATCGCCGAGACGATGTGGCATTCCGAAAATAATCACACGGTTGAACTTGCGCCCAACGTCGAGAAGTTATTGAAAGAGAATCACGTTGCGGCGCGCAATTTAAAAGCGATTGCCGTAGCCATTGGACCCGGTTCGTTTAACGGAGTCCGCGTTGGTCTAGGATTCGCCAAAGGATTATCCTTAGCGCGAGATGTTTCGCTCATCGGCGTCCGCACCTTAGATATTTTGGTGTATGGCGTAACTCTATATGAGGGCGGACTCATTCCGGTAATCCAAGCCGGGCGCGGACGAATTATCTGGTCACGTTATACGGTCGGGATGCGTG
>CAKKQG010000030.1 GCA_919901875.1 Anaerolineales bacterium | reverse complement strand
TTCAGCCTGATGCGAAAGATAATTTATCGTTGTCGTTTGTAGAAATTTACGTAGATGACAAAAAAGTGGCAACAAATACCGTCGCGCCGTTCACGACTCGTTGGAAGATGACGGCGGGCAAGCATGTGATCTATGTGAAGGCGATTGACGCGGCGGGGAATGAGAGTGAAAGTAAAAAAGTTACGGTGATAGCGAAATGATTAAAGATTAAGGATTGATGATTTCTGACTGTTATCATCTTTCGACAACTATGGATACCTTTACTCTTACACCTGAACAAGAAGATGAAGTCAGGGGCATCATTCAAACTCTTCTTGATAAAAAACTCGATCCAATTGAAACAGCGCGAGAGTTTGGAGTGGATATTGAGCAACTGCGCCACATG
Organism: Anaerolineales bacterium; assembly: GCA_919901875.1. GTDB lineage: Bacteria > Chloroflexota > Anaerolineae > Anaerolineales > VGOW01 > VGOW01. The sequence goes on along the minus strand of CAKKQG010000030.1, from coordinate 15,180 downwards.
CGGCGGTTGAACCCTACAACTCGCTTGCGCTACTTAGACGCAATGGCGGAATTCCTTTTTATAGGTCGTGCCGCTATTCAACGCGCCAAAGAACAGAAAAAACATGGACACCCAACCCAGATACACCGAATTGCTTAAACTTCTCGCCAATGCCAATGTGAACATGGTAGTCGTTGGCGGCGTGGCAATGGTGTTGCGCGCCTCTGATGCGTACACATATGACGTTGACATTTGTTTTGAACGCACACCGCAAAATGCTGAGCGTTTGTGTCGAGCGTTAGCACCCTATTGCCAGCCAATCCGTTCAGCCTTCTTTGACGTTGTGAATCTTCTAACCACAATTACTAAAGGTGAAAAGTTCAAAACCGATTTGGGGGATATTGATTTGATTGGAGAAATTTCCGGGTTGGGTGACTATCATCAACTTCTTGAATACTCTGAGCCTATTGAAGTTGAGAACTTTGTTGTGCAAGTTTTGACTCTGGACGGTCTCATCAAAGCTAAAGAAGCCGCCAATCGCCCCAAAGATCAACTACATCTCATTACTCTTCGCGCGTTGAAAAAAATGGAGGATGAAGAATAATCTTTAATCCTTAATCTTCCTCTTGCATGAAATATATCTTTAAAAATTACGGAGACTTTACTTTATGGACAACTCACTAAAAAAATTACAGCCTTTAGCAATTTCAATTCTCGTCGTTGGGGTGTTGGCGCTCATTGCCTACTTCATCGCGCCTGCGGTCAAACCCACCACCGAGTCATTTCTCGAAACGACTCCGCAAGCGATGGGCATTCGATTTTTGTTTCTAGCGATTGGCGGCATGATCGCGTTATTGATCTGCTACTTCACGCGCGATAGCGAGTTGTGGGACGTCACCGCGCAGCAAGTCGCCTTCATGGGCATCGGCTCACTCATCTATGGCGTGTTCGCCTGGCTGTTCAACGGCGTCACCTTTGCCATCCCCGCCGTGAGTCAAGTTTCGTTGCGTCCGGCGATCATCTTCCCGATCTTCTTCGGTTACATCTTCGGGCCCGTCGTGGGATTCACAACAGGCGCGGCGGGCAACATCCTCGGCGATCTGTTTGTGGGCACCGTGTCGCCGCATTGGAGTCTGGCAAATGGATTGATCGGGCTGATCGCCGGCGCAGCAAAAATATTTTTAGATCGCAAACAAGCAGTGGATATAGGAACGATCCTCACAGGGGCTGGCGGTCTCATCGCGGCAGTATTTTACTTAATGTATCCCGCCACCCTGATCGCCCTGCCGCCCGATTACAAAGCCGCACCGATCACCTGGCTGATGGGCTACTCGGTGTTGATCGGCTGCGCCTTGGCGATTGCCGTGCGATTCATTTTGCCAAATCGGCAGCGATGGGTCGCCGCCGTGTTATGGGGCAGTGTCGGCAACATCGTCGGCTTATCGCTGGCGTCACTCGCCGATATATGGGTCAACAAATATCCACTAGCGGATGCGATGGTTGGAGAATTTATTCCGGCGGCAGGCGCGAACATTATTGCTGTAGCAATTTTGATTCCGCTATTGCTGTTCGTCTACGAAACATCACAAGAGCAGAGCGAAGAAAGTTAGAGATTGGAGATTAGAGATTTGAAGTTGGAAGTTAGATGTTGGAAGTTGGATGTTTGAATTTTGGGGTTTTGGGATTTTGGGATTTGAAATTTTGAATTTGAAGTTGTTGTTGAACAGATTCTGATCGTGTGGTATTATCCACGCATCCCGTTCTGCGGGAAATTTTCACGCCTCGCGGACTTCATCGGTCGTGCTGTTAGCCGCAGCAGAGATGAGGGTTGAAGCGAGGCGGCAGACTAAAACGAAAAAGGAGATTTACCTCAATGGCTGTCATTTCCATGAAAGCGTTGCTCGAGACGGGCGTGCATTTTGGTCATCGCACCAAAAAGTGGCACCCGCGCATGAAGCCCTATATCTTCACCGAACGCAACGGAATCCACATTATCGATCTACAACAGACTCTCTCGTCGCTGGAAAATGCGTACGCGCTCGTGCGCGACAACGCGGCGAAAGGCGGCTCACTTCTGTTCGTCGGCACCAAACGCCAAGCGCAAGAAGCGGTGCAGAAAGAAGCTGAGCGCTGTAACATGCCGCACATCACCAATCGTTGGTTGGGCGGCATGGTGACCAATTGGCGCACGATGAAAGCGCGCATTGACGAGATGAAACGACTCGAAAAATCGCGCGACGCAGGCGAGTTTGAATTGATCACCAAGAAAGAAGGGTTGATCTTAAGCCGCCAGATCGTCAAGCTGCAAGATCGCTTCAACGGCATCCGCGATTTGAAAGGCGTTCCCGATTTGATGTTTGTGGTAGATGTGCGCCACGAATATACCGCCGTGCGCGAAGCCAACATCATGGGCGTGCCGGTGATCGCTTTGGTGGACACCAATTGCGATCCGACTCCTGTGGACTACGTGATCCCCGCCAATGACGACGCCATCCGCGCCATCAAATTGATCGTGGGAAAGTTGGCAGACGCCGTGATTGAAGGTCGGGCGAAATACAAAGATGAACACGGTGAAGTTGAGACGAAGGGTGAAGGCGGCGAGTTCGCCGATCTCGACGAGAAAGATGCCGATGAGACATTGCTCGGCGCGGCAACATTGAAGAAGCTGGCGAGCGGTGAGTTCAACGAAGCCGAAGCCGAAACTGTGGTTGAGGCTGAAGAGGCTGTCGCAGAAGAGGAAAAGAAATAATCATGGCTGGTGCTATTTCTGCTGCAGATGTGAAGAAGCTGCGCGAGGCAACAGGCGCGGCAATGCTCGATTGCAAAAAAGCATTAGAGCAAAACGACGGTGATCTTGCCAAAGCCGAAAACTGGTTGAAGGAAAAAGGATTGTCGGCAGTCAACAAAAAAGCGGATCGCGTTGCCAAAGATGGGCGGGTCGAGGTTTACATTCACGTTGGCAATCGCGTGGCGGTGATGGCGGAGATCAACTGCGAAACCGATTTCGTAGCGAAGACTGACGCCTTTCAAGAATTCGCGCACAACGTGGCAATCCATATTGCCATGGCGAATCCTAAATATGTGGATGCGACCGGTATCTCCGCCGCCGATCTTGAACCGCTGAAAGAAGAATTCCGCAAGCAAGCATTAGCCGAGGGCAAAGCGGCGCATGGGGTGGATAAGATCGTCGAGGGCAAGCTCAGCAAGTATTATCAAGAAGCGTGTTTGTTGGAGCAGCCGTTCATCAAGAATGAAGATGTGACGATTGGGCAAATGCTCAAAGAGGCAATTGCTGCTATCGGCGAGAACATCGTCATTCGGCGGTTTATCCGCTATGAGTTGGGTGAAACGAATTAAGTGTGCTTTGAAAACGGGTAACGCGAGTTACTCGTTTTTTTTACCCGACGATTGACCGCGTCATTGCGAGAAGCGTCCCTTCGACTTCGCTCAGGGCGCAGCCTGAGCGGAGCGCGTGAATTTCGCGCGTAGTCGAAGGATGCGTTCGCTCCTTACTTTGCTCGGAGTGCTTCGCAAAGCAATCTCGTGTTGGCAGAGTCTGAGATTGCTTCGCGAAGAACGCTCGCAATGACGAAACGGCTGATCAGTTAAAAGATTAACGATTGGAGATTAAAAACTATGGCGGACCCAAAATACAAACGCATCTTACTCAAGCTCGGCGGCGAAGCGTTGGCGAAACCCGGCGGCAGCGGGATCGATCCCGATGAAGCAGAATTTCTCGCCGAGCGAATCAAAGCCGTAAAAGAACAAGGAGTAGAAGTCGCAGTGGTCATCGGCGGCGGCAACTTGTGGCGCGGGCGCGAAGGCGCGGAACACGGCATGGAGCAAGCCGCATCCGATCACATCGGCATGATCGGCACAGTGATGAACGCGCTCGCTTTGCAAGATGCGTTAGAAAGAGTCGGCGTGCCGACGCGCGTGCAAACGGCGATTGAGATGCGCGCCCTGGCCGAGCCTTACATCCGACGACGCGCCATCCGTCATCTGGAAAAAGGTCGGGTGGTGATCTTCGCCGCAGGCACGGGCAATCCATATTTCACGACGGATACCGCCGGGGCATTACGGGCGATGGAGATCAACGCCGATGTGATGATCAAAGCGACGAAAGTGGATGGCGTGTACGATGCCGATCCCATGAAGAATCCTGACGCCAAAAAGTTTGACCGCCTCTCGTACATTGACGCTTTGAATTTACGTTTGCGCGCCCTCGACAGCACGGCGATCAGTTTGTGCATGGAAAACGATATGCCCATTTTAGTTTTGAATTTGTGGGAAGCCGACAGTTTGCAACGCGCTATGACAGGCGAAAATGTTGGCACGGTGATCACACGATAGTTATTCAGACCGACGCGGTCGCTACGCGAGACCGCGTCGGTCTGTTAACTCTGTTTGACTTTTGTTATACTTGCATCTGCTTAGACACACTATCCTCTAACAGTTTGGAGACATTATGGTCAAAGATGCTTTGCACGACGCTGAAGATAGAATGAAAGGCGCGTTACACGCGCTGACAGAATCGCTGGCAACAGTCCGCACCGGACGCGCCTCGCCGGCATTGGTGGAGAAGTTGATGGTGGAATACTATGGGGCGCCGACTCCGTTGATGCAGCTGGCAAGCATCTCCGCCCCCGAACCACGTTTGCTCACGATCAAACCATTTGATGCCAGTTCGCTAAAGAGTATTGAGAAAGCGATCCAAGCGTCTGATCTCAACATCAATCCTTCTAACGACGGAAAGATCATTCGCCTCTCACTTCCACCCCTCACCGAAGAACGGCGCAAAGACTTGGTGAAGGTTGTGCATCATCGCTTGGAAGAATCGCGCGTGGCAGTTCGCAACGTGCGGCGCGATACTCACAACGATCTGCGCGAATTCGAGAAAGAGAAAGTGATCACCGAAGACGAACTGAAACACGGCGAGACCGATTTACAAAAGCTAACCGACAAATATGTCGAGCAGATCGAAGCGCACGGTAAGAAGAAGGAAGAAGAGATTAAACAGATCTGATGCGTAATACGTAATACGTGATGCGTGATACGTGATACGCGATATGCGATACGCGATATGCGATACGCGATACGCGATACGCGATATGCGATAGCCGATATGAGTGACAAACCTGAGAACGTCCCCTACCACGTCGCCATCATCATGGATGGCAACGGACGTTGGGCAAAACAACGCGGGCTGCCGCGCGTCGCCGGACACCGCGCCGGCACAGATAATTTGCGACGCGTGCTGGAGTCTTGCGGCGAATTAGGGATCAAGATGCTGACGATCTACGCCTTCTCTACCGAGAACTGGCGGCGACCCGAAGATGAAGTGAAAGGGTTGATGAGCATCTTTGAAGATGTGATTGACCGCGAGCTGCCTGAGCTTCAGGCGAAGGGCGTGCGACTCCAACACATCGGCAAGTTAGAGGGATTAAAACCGGCCTTCGCCAATAAAGTGCGGAACGCGATTGAGGTCACCAAGAACAACGACAAACTCATCCTCAATATCGCTTTCAATTATGGCGGGCGAGCAGAGATCGTCGAAGCGGTGAAAAAGTTGATCGCCAAAGGGGTTAAGGCTGACGACATCACCGAAGAAATGATCAGCGCCCATTTATACACGGCAGATGTCCCCGATCCCGATCTCATCATCCGCACCAGCGGCGAGATGCGGGTGAGTAACTTTTTGATCTGGCAAGGCGCGTATTCGGAATATTATCTGGCGCCCGTTTATTGGCCCGATTTTGACAAAGAACAGATGCGACTCGCGCTAGAGGAATATGCCAAGCGGCATCGCCGTTTCGGTGGGCTGTGAGTTAACATTCTGGACTTACGCACTTTAATCACGAATGTCACGAATATACGAATTTAACGAATAGGGCAATAAAAAACATTCGTGATATTCGCCCATTCGTGTTATTCGTGATGGAATCATCTTGTCTTACGTAAGCTCAGTTGTATAAAACATGTTACGTCAGCGATTGATCGTTGCCCTGATTATTATCCCGCCCGGTCTCTTCATCATCTATATGGGGGGCGTGTTGTTCTTCATCACGATGGTGATCTTCTTCTCCATCGGCGCATATGAATACACCAACATGATGCGGCAGAATGATCGCCGCCCGTCGCAGCCGGTCATTGTGTGGGGCACGCTCGCCCTCGGCACAGCACGCACACTCCCCTACTTCTTCTCTGCGCTTCAACCGTACGACACCGCCATCAACAACCTCACCCTCGCCATCATTATCGTCGTCGCCACGTTGTGGCATATTGTGGATCACGAGCGGGGCGCAACCAAAGCCGCAAGCGATTGGGCATTGACGATGACGGGGATTTTTTATATTGGCTGGATGTGCAGCTTCTATGTTTTGATTCGCAATCTGCCGGATGGGTTGTGGTGGTTCTTCCTTACCCTGCCGCCCATCTGGCTTGCCGATGCGGGCGCGTACACCGTTGGACGCTGGATCGGCAAACATCCTCTCGCGCCGCGACTCAGCCCGAAGAAAACTGTTGAAGGATTCATCGGCGGCGTGATATGGGCAACATGTTTCGGCGCGTTGTTCGGTTTGATCGGCAGCATCGGGATCGGGTCGGCGGCATCCGCAGTGAGTTATGTCTCAGGCGCGGTGATCGGTTTCGCCGGTGGACTCGTCGGCATGTTAGGCGATCTCACCATCTCCATGATCAAACGCGAAGCCGGAGTCAAAGACAGCGGCACAGTGTTCGGCGCGCACGGCGGCATGCTCGATCGAATCGATTCGTGGATCCTTGCCGGACCGCTTGTGTATTACGTGATCATTTTATTTTTTCAACGATAGGAGACACGATGAGCAACCCACTACCCGATCGCAATCTGGCATTGGAATTGGTGCGCGTGACCGAAGCGGCGGCGATGGCTGCCGGGCGTTTCATGGGGCGCAACGACAAACCTGCCGCCGATCAAGCGGCGGTGAACGCAATGCGTTTTGTGTTGAACTCGGTGGATATGGATGGGATTGTGGTGATCGGCGAGGGCGAGAAAGATAAAGCGCCGATGCTCTATAACGGAGAGAAACTCGGCACGGGGCAGCCGCCATCCGTTGACATCGCCGTGGATCCTATTGATGGCACTCGCCTGCTGGCGCTGGGTCGCGCCAATTCAATTTCCACAGTAGCGATTGCTGATCGAGGCACGATGTGGAATCCGGGGCCCTTCGTTTACATGAATAAGATCGCCGTGGGTCCGGTGGGCAAAGGGAAAATTGACATCAACGCTTCGCCGACCGACAACTTGAAATCTGTAGCACGAGCAAAAGGGTGCGATGTAAATGATCTAACGGTCGTGATCTTGGATCGTGATCGTCACACTAACTTGATGGCAGAGGTGCGTAAAGCCGGAGCGCGTATCCGGCTCATCACAGATGGTGATGTGGCAGGTGCATTGATGACTGCCTGGCCCGACTCGGGTGTTGATCTGCTCATGGGCATCGGCGGCACACCCGAAGGTGTGATCTCAGCCTGTGCCTTGAAGTGCATGGGCGGTGAGATTCAAGGGAAGATCCATCCGCGCAACGATGACGAGGGCAAACGCGGCAACGAAGCGGGCTATGACTTGAATAAGGTCTATACGATTGACGATCTGGTGGCAAACGACAATGTGTTCTTCACTGCCACCGGCATCACCGATGGCGAACTGCTCGATGGCGTGCAGTATTACGGTTCGGGGGCGCGCACACATTCATTGGTGATGCGATCCAAATCCGGCACGGTGCGTGAGATCATCGCGCGGCACCGGTTGGATAAGCTGCAAACGTTTTCGTCAATTGCGTATGATTAGAGGCTGGAGGTTAGAAGTTGGAAGTTAAAGGTTAGAGACTTGCCCTGAGCGTAGTCGAAGGGTTGGAGAGTCTCGTAAATAGAAAAGACAGTTGTAGTTTTGGCACATGGATATTCAAATTGACCTCAGTGGGCGAATTGAAACTCTCAACTCTGCATCAGCGTTTGCCTTTGCAAACGGTAAAAGCCGAACAATCCTCATTCCAGCCCGTGTGAAGCGAAACGTCAGCCGCCGATTAGCGTCACGAGGAGTCAAATCTAAAATGATCTCGGTGCGAATGTTTACAGGAGCGACCTACCTGTTGGTTCATCCTTTATTAGCGGAGATCAAAACAATTGTTATTGATCGAGAATTTGAAGGCTGGGAAAACGAGATACGAAGTTTATTGTTGCGGTTAATTCGCCAAGCGGGTCATGAGATACGAAGTGATGCCATACAATTTCGATCCGTTGGAAAACACGCTCGATGCCATCACTTAGCTTTAGCCGCTTTTCGTAACAAAAACGAACCTGATCACAGAGTAACGCTCAACGAACTATTAGCGGCATGTTAAAACAAAAAATCGGGGAGGGCGTCTGTATCAGGACGCTCGCAGTTTGCTTACACCGTCCTGTAAAGGATAGGATTCGACAAACCAGCCCGATTTCTCTGCCTTCAATATAAACCTGTTCGCCCCGCACTGTCAATACGCAACTCCCACGCTTCCAGACTTCCGAAGTCTTGAAGACTTCGGAAGTCTTCGCCTACTTTATCATCACATCTACCATCACCACCCCATCCCTCTCCACCTTAAACTGTTTCATCGCAGAACGATTCTTCGATAACGTGGTCTCATTCACATAACCACCCCACCCTCGATTGAGGTCTTCATCCGGGCTGAACCATATTGTGTAGGTACCGACGGGGATAGTAGCTTCGTACGTTCCGTCGAAGTCTGTCGTTGTGGCTTCACACCATACGCTCAATGTTGAGCAGAACCAGACATAAACCAGACTCATCGCTTGACCTCTGCTGTCTGTCACAGTGCCGATAACTTTGCCAACAGGCGCGGGCGCGAAGTTGGTTTTGCGATACGTTTCGAAACTTGTATAGAAGTCGTCAATGGATTTTCCGAACGTGTCCTTGAACGCCGTTTTCCAAGTGGCGCCGCCGCCAACCGCTTTGTAAAACTTAAGCAATGAGCCATCGCCTTTGTTCGTCACCAGATATTCCACCGCCAAGAATCCCAACTGATAACTTCCTTCGTCGGCGTAACTCACAAAATCTTGATGAGTTTCTAAGCCACTTAACAAAACCGAAAGGCGCGAGGCACGCAAGAGGATCGTTTTGCGTTTATCGGAGTAGTTGATCAGTTTGGAATTCGACAAGGCACGATAGGCAAAGTATTCCGCGCTGCCTTCGGTGAGCCACACCGGACCGGTTGAAGGCACTTCGGCGTGCGGATCGTCCACCGCAAAACGTTTGCCCGATAGATTACCTTGCTGGGCGTGAAAGTATTCGTGCGAGACGATGGTATAGGTGGTCGTCTTCTCGCCATCCCAACAGGTCGTCGTCGAGACGGGCAGAAAGATTACGGCGATGTTGCCATGACCGCACACTTGCGCCGTCCAATTACTCCGCACAAAATCTTCGCTGGAGGTCGAACCGTATAACTTATAAAAATCCATTTCGGCTTTGACCAGCGCGTTAAAGTCGTTGTAGGCATAGACTGTCACTTTAGCCGAAGCGTCGCCGCCGATGATGCGGAAATATTTATCGGCGGTGTCACCGCCTGTTTTTATATTCGTTTGTAAACCTGATAACACGCCCAAATCGAATTTGTAGGCGATGCTGGTTTTGGGTGTGGCGGTGAATGTGGAAGTCGCGCTGGCTCTAACTGTCCGCGTGGGTGTGGGTGTGCGTGTGGCAGTGAGTATGCGCGTGGATGTGAAAGTGGTAGTCGGCGTAAAGGTAGAAGTAGGCGTGGAGGTAGAAGTGTATGTGGCGGAGGGCGTCGCCGTTTTAGGTGGCGGCAGCGTGAACCGAATGGGCGCGGTTTTAGTAATGGCGGCAACCGCAGTGGCTGGCGGCGTGGGTGTGGATCGAGGGTTGAACACCGCGCAGGCGATCAATGTCCAACCCATCATGCTCAATCGAATCAGATCACGCTTCATAATCAACCACTCCGTCATTGCGAGCGCACTTCGCGAAGCAATCTCTCAGCGGAACAACGAGATTGCTTCGCTCGCAGAGAACGCTCACTCGCAATGACGTTCAAATTACCTAAACCAATTGACACATATCTTACCCGATGCTACAATCGTCGCAAGTTCAGCACCTCAAGTTCACTACCGACTCACATTTCATCCCTCTCAAATTTCCAACAGGTTCCTTAGTGAGACATTTTCAACTGCTCGATTGAGAAGTTGAGAGCTTCGGCGAATCGTAAGCCGACGGCTCTGATTGATCATCCCCATTCCCCAATTTCATATTTGCCATGTTACAGACAACCGACGAACCCATTGATATTACTTCACTCGAAAAGAAAACCCTCGATCAACTGCGCGGTGTTGCGCGCGATTGGGGCATGAGCAATTATTCTAAATATAAAAAGGATGATCTGATCGTCCGCCTGTTGCGCGCCAACGCCGAGAAGCGCGGCTTGGAATTGCGCGGCGGCGTCCTGGAGATTTTAGAGGACGGCATCGGCTTCTTGCGCTCCGACCATTTCCTGCCCGGCAACGACGACATCTACGTCAGCCAATCGCAGATACGCCGCTTCGGGTTACGCACGGGCGATATGGTGGTGGGGCAAGTGCGCTCGCCAAAAGATAACGAGAAGTATTTTGGCTTGATCCGCGTGGAAGCCGTCAACGGCCTTGACCCCGAAGTCGCCAAACGGCGCCCGGTCTTTGAAGAGCTCACCCCGATCTTCCCCCTTGAACGTTTTGATCTCGAAACCGATAAACACACAACTGCCACCCGTCTCATCAACTTAATCGCTCCCATCGGCAAAGGACAACGCGGGCTCATCGTCTCGCCGCCCAAAGCCGGTAAGACCACCGTGCTGAAACAGATCGCCAACGCCATCTCGCGCAAATATCCCGATGTGCATCTGATGGTTGCCCTCATCGGCGAGCGCCCGGAAGAAGTGACCGATATGGATCGATCTGTTGACGCCGAAGTGGTCGCCAGCACCTTTGACGATCCGGTTCAATCGCATGTGCGCGTCGCCGAGATGGCGCTTGAGCGCGCAAAGCGATTAGTAGAAGGCGGGCGCGACGTGGCTATCCTTCTCGACTCACTCACGCGTTTAGCCCGCGCTTATAACTTAGTCGTCAGTCCATCGGGGCGCACACTCTCCGGCGGTTTGGATCCTGCCGCGCTCTACCCGCCGAAGAAATTTTTCGGCGCGGCGCGCAACCTCGAAGAAGGCGGATCGCTGACCATCATCGCCACCTGTTTAGTGGACACGGGTTCACGCATGGACGATATGGTCTACGAAGAATTTAAAGGCACGGGCAACATGGAACTGCACCTCTCGCGCAAATTGCAAGAGCGTCGCATCTTCCCGGCGCTCGACATCGAGCGATCATCCACACGCCGCGAAGACCTGTTACTCGGACCCGATATCACGCCGCGTGTGTGGCTTCTGCGCCGCATGTTTGGGGCGATGATCACCCCGCCGCCAAACGGCGCCGGGTTAGACATCACCAACGCCACCGAAGCCATCGTCAACGATCTCGCCAAGTCTAACAACAATAACGAGTTCCTCGAAACGCTTGGCAAAAACGGAGTGGGATGAATGTCGTCGCACACTGATCGTCACGGCTTTCGCCTCAGCGATCTCATTCCCGAATCACTCCAAAGCGGCCTCCAGCGCACCGTCATCCACATCATCTTTGTGACGATTGCCATCGTCGCGGTGATCGTCGTTCAAGCCGATCTATTAGGAAAAATACCGACCGCGTTTAGTTTGGGATCGTTGGGGGGATCGACTCAGGTGACGCCGCCAACGTCCGCATCACCTTTGGTCATTGCTTCAATCGCCACCCCCGCCACATCCACCGAACTCTCGCGCCAAACCGATTCGCACACCAACATCCCTACCCGCCCGCGCACCGACATCATCACCTACGTCGTCGAGGGCGGCGATTCGTTTACCGGCATTGCCGCAAAATTTAATCTCACGCTAGAGACTCTCGTCTTCTCTAATCCCTATCTCAATGACGATGTGCATAGTCTACGTCCAAATCAAAGATTACTTATCGCGCCCGTCAATGGAGTCATTCGTTATGTTCAAAAAGCCGATTCGTTAGACAGCTTGGCGAAGTTCTATAAGGTAGATGTGGATGCTATTGTGAACTGGCCGGGCAACAAGACCGACCTCAGCACATTAAAACCTAACGAACCCGTTGTCTCTAAAATGGCGGAGAATAGTTTACTGATGATCCCCGGTGGCACACGCGGTATTGTCGGACGCCCGGTAGTCAACATTCCCAAACAGGCACGCTTCGTCGTCAGCGATGCCGGACCCGGACAATGCACGGGAGGCTACAGCGGCGGCGCAGTAGGCAGTGGCACGTTTGCTTGGCCTGTCAGCACACGCTCCCTCTCCGGCAACAATTACACCTCAGTTCATCTTGCGGTTGATCTGGCTGCCGCATTAGGGCAAGCGATCTTCGCCGCCGACAGCGGCGTGGTGACGTTTGCCGGTTGGAGCAATTGGGGTTACGGCAACATGGTTGTGCTGGATCATGGCAACGGTTGGCAGACTCTCTATGCCCATCTCTCACAATGGAATGTCGGCTGCGGTCAAAGTGTGTTGAAGGGCAACATCGTCGGACTCGGCGGCAGCACCGGCAACTCCACCGGACCCCATTTGCATTTTGAAATGAACATCAATGGCACGCGCCCGAATCCCTTTGCGTATTTGCCGCAATAAAAATGCTTCGCGGTCTCATCTTCGATCTCGGCTCAACTCTCATCTACAACCAGCACAACAACCAGTGGAGCCAATTGCGCCCGCGCATGGTGTCCGATCTCGTCGTTGATCTCAAAGCGCAGGGTCTCACCTTCGACAACGATCAATTCGCCGCCGCCTTCATCCACAACATTGAAGATTTCGATCAACAACGACAAACGCATTTCAAAGAGATCACGACCGACTATATTTTGCGCGTCACGTTTAAAGAATTAAACATCCAAGCGGATCATCTCGACTTGCCGCGCGCGCTTACCGCCCTCTTCGCCTTCAGCGAATCACAATGGCAGCCGATGCCGCATGTCCACCCGACTCTGCGCCTGCTGCAAGAACGCGGGCTTCGACTCGCCATCGTCTCCAACGCCGCCGACAGCGCCAACGTTCAACGCCTCATTGACAACGCCGCACTGCGCCCCTACTTCGATCCGATCATCGTCTCGGCAAATGTGGGCGTACGAAAACCTAACCCGCGAATCTTTGAGCCAGTCTTGAAAACATGGGGCTTCGCGCCAAATGAAGTGGTGATGATCGGTGATACACTTGGCGCAGATATTTTAGGCGCGAAGAACGCCAACATGAAAAGCATCTGGGTCACCATGCAAGCCGACACACCCTACAACATCGCCCATCGTGATACGATCCTGCCGGACGCGATATGTGAATCGCTAGATCAACTGCCTTTGATAATTGGAACTCTGGAAGTTGGAAGTTAGACGTTGGAATCCAACTTCCAACCTCTAACCTCTAACATCAATCTCCAATCTCTAATCTCCAATTACTATTTACTCCATGAAGCTGTCTATTTTGATGCCCGTCTTCAACGAAGCGCCGACGATTGAACAAGTGGTTCAACGTGTGCGATCTGTGCCGCTTGACCACGAAGTGATTTTAGTTAACGACGCTTCGTCCGACGGCACGCATGGCATCGTCAATCAACTCGCCGCGCCTGATCTCAAAGTGATCCATCACCCGATCAATCGCGGCAAAGGCGCGGCGATCCGCACCGGCCTGAAGGAAGCCACAGGCGAAGTGATCGTCATCCAAGACGCCGATTTAGAATATGACCCCAACGATTTCGTTCGATTGATTCAACCGATCCAAGAGGGCAAAGCGGATGTGGTCTATGGCGTGCGCTCGTTAGAGACTCAGCGCACCATCATGCGACTCGGCAATAATTTTTTGACATGGGTGACCAATGTGATGTATGGCGGAAAATTGGGCGACATGGAAACATGCTATAAAATGATGCGGCGTGAGATCGCCTTGAGCCTTGATCTTGAATGTCGCCGCTTTGACGTGGAAGCGGAGATCACCGCCAAACTTTTGCGCGCCGGTCACGTCATTCACGAACTGCCCATTAGCTATCACGCCCGTTACGAAAACAAAAAGCTTTCACCCAGTGACGGCTTCCCGGCGCTTCAGGCGTTGTGGAAATATAGGAATTGGAAAGTTGGAAGGTAGAAGTTGGATGTTGGATGTTGGATGTTGGAGATTTGAAATTTGAGGTTTGTAGTTTGAATTTTGCAGTTTGAATTTTGAAGTTCTCAAAAAGGAGTTCATCATGTTTCCCGAAACTCGTTCCCCCTCTCTCGGCACGATTAGCATTGAAGAAGGTTTGCGGCTCGCCATGCGCCGCGTGTATCTGTGGATGTCGGCCGGCTTGATCGTCACGGCAATGATCGCCCTCGTCGCACAACGACTGCCGATCTCACTCATGAGCCTCATGATCCTTCCAACGATCATCGTCGAGTTCATTGTCGTGCTGGCACTCTCGGCATTCGTCCATAAAATGTCGCCGACCATCGCCGTATTCGCCTTCTTGTTTTACTCGGCGCTCAATGGCATCACTCTGACACCGATCTTTTGGGTGTACACCGGGACGGGCATCGCCTTCTCGTTCTTCGCAACGGCGAGCATGTTCGCCGCAATGACGATCATCGGTTACACCACGCGCGCCGACCTCACCAAGTTCGGCAGTCTATTAATGATGGGCTTGTTCGGCATGATCATCGCCTCGGTCATCAACATCTTCTTCGCCAGCTCGACGTTGTATTGGATCGTCTCATTCGCTGGCGTGTTGCTGTTTGTCGGTTTAACAGCTTACGACACACAACACATCAAAATGATGACGATGCAAGCGATGTCCGAAGGCAATTCTGATGTAGAAGCCAGAGTCGGCGTCATCGGCGCGTTGAGGCTGTATCTCGACTTCCTCAATTTGTTCCTGCTCATTTTGAGGTTCGCTGGGGGAAGACGGAAATAAAAATCAAAGATTAAAGATTGAGCGTCCTGCTTTCACCAAGAAAACAGGACGCTCTTTATTTGTGACTGCTCAGCGTCATTGCGAGTCTTCGAGAAGCAATCTCATAGCGTGACCGAGATTGCTTCGCAAAGTGCGCTCGCAATGACG
>CAKKQG010000029.1 GCA_919901875.1 Anaerolineales bacterium | reverse complement strand
GAGCGGAGAATAAATTATGGGACTGCGGGATTTTAATCTTTACGATCAACTGCGGCACAACGCACTGACGGCGAGCGACTCTCCGGCGACGATTACATCGGGGCAGATCGTCTCGCACCGCCAATTGCTGGATCGTGTGGATCGGTTGGCGGCTGGACTGTCCGCCAGCGGAATCACTAAAGGAGATCGCCTTTGTATTCTGGCGCAGAACTGCGGCGAATATCTTGAACTTTACGGCGCGTGCGCTAAAACGGGCGTCATCGCTTGCCCCATCAATTGGCGGCTCTCCGCTTCCGAAGTGGCGGGCGTTGTCGCACTAGCGGATCCTCAAATGCTCGTCGTGGGCGCGGCACAACTCTCACAATTAGAATCTACTGATCTGAGCCAGCTGCGCGCGCGTGTCGTCGTCGGCGGCGCAAGCGGATTCACTCCCTTCACCGATCTTTACCGCGATGCCGTCACTGATCCCGCCGACGTGTGTGACGACGATCCCTTTGTCATCGTGCCGACGGCAGCAGTGGCGGCGACCCCGCGCGGTGCGCTGCTCACTTATCGCAACGTCATCGTCAGCGGCTACTCGTTGATCATGTCATTAGGATTATCGGCACAAGATCGACACCTCGCCGCCTTGCCGCTTTTTCACATCACCGGACTTGGCTTGTCGGTCTGCATGACTCTGGTTGGCGGCGCCAACGTGGTGATGGAGTCTTTCGATCCTGCTCGCGCCTCTCAATTAATTGATGAACATCACGTTACGCTGCTGGCAGATTTTCCGCCGGTGTTGGCGATGCTGTTAGAGGCTCGCGCCAAAACGGGCGGGCAGTGGCAGAGTTTAAAATATGTCGTCGGTCTGGATGCGCCCGACACCATCAAACGTTTGTATGCCGAGACAGGCGCAAAATTTTGGACGGGCTTTGGTCAATCCGAAACGTCCGGCTTGGTCACGCTGACTCGTGTGGATTTAAAACCCGGCTCCGCCGGGCGCGCGGCGGCGATGGTGCGCGTGCGTTGTGTAAATGAAAAAGGTGAAGAGATGCCAACGGGTGAACCGGGCGAGATCGCCGTGCGAGGACCATTCGTCTTCGGCGGTTACTGGCGCGACGCCGACGCCACCGAATATGCCTTTCGCAACGGTTGGCATCACACCGGCGACATCGGCAAGTTCGATGCTGAAGGCTATCTCTATTATGTGGGGCGCAAGCCTGAAAAAGAATTAATCAAATCGGGTGGCGAAAATGTTTATCCGGC
>CAKKQG010000028.1:8750-10354 GCA_919901875.1 Anaerolineales bacterium | reverse complement strand
ACGATCAAGGCCGTCGCCAGCATCACAAAACGATCATCGTCGCGTGTGCGCGCCCACAACAACAGCCCTGCCGGGATTGCCGCCCCCAAAATGATCTCGCCAATCCAAAAATTCCATTGCAACATTCCGCTCGTCAACAAACTCAAACTTTCTCCGCGCCCCGGCATGTTGGTGTAGTTCATCGAGAGAAAATCCCAGAAGCGCAGATAGAGATAGCCTAGCACCGTGAAGCCGATGAAACGTGCCACGCCGTCGATCAAGGATCGATCTACCAGCGTGCGTCCGCGCAGTTTGCCGACCATCATGCAGGCGAAGACCGTGATCGCTTGACCCGCCGCCACCGCCGAGAGGATGAACAAGATGGACATATCGGGCTTGAACCAGATTGGGCGGGCTTTGATAATGCCAAACATTGCGCCGAGCGATGATTGGTGCAGCAACGAGAGACCCAACCCTGCCACTGCCAACAGCGGCGCGGCGTGATGCAGTTTTGCCATCAACGACGCCAAGCGAGGCGACAGTTTTTGCATCCATGCTGCTTCGCCGATCAACGGCGCGAACTCAACTATCAACACGCTAAAGTAAAGCGTGATACACATCGTCACTTCCCACAATACCGAGTGCGTGTTCCAATACACTATGGAGTGCCAGAAGCGATCCGGTCGGCCGATGTCGAGCAGCAATGCCAGCAGCGCCATCGAGTAACCGATCAGCCCGACGAACACCGCCACACGCGCGATGGGGCGCAGACTCTTGATCCCCAAAATGTAGACTGCCGCCGACAAGCTAAACGCGCCGGCGCTGATGGCGATAGAAGAAAGGTCGAGGGCGATCCACAAGCCCCAGGGGATGTTGTCGGTTAACCCGGTGAGGCTCAAGCCCTTCACCAGGACCGCGATCCCCGCCGCGAGTCCGATCATCATCGTGATCGCCAACCCCAACATCCAAACGGGATACATCAGCCAGTGTTGTAACGTGTTTGATAAAGTCAAATTATTCTTAGTCATAGCAGTCCCTCGTTGATTCAGTTATCAGTCATCAGTTATCAGTGAAGAGTTCCGACACTGATTACTGCTCACTGATCACTGCTAACTTCGCTTCGCCAAGTAATACACCCTCGGCTCCGTCCCCAAATCTTCGCGCAAGCGATAATGATCATTCGCCTTTAACCATTTACTCACATTGCTTTCGGGATCGTTGAGGTCGCCAAAGATTCTCGCGCCTGCCGGGCAGGCAGTCACGCAAGCCGGAGTCGCGCGGCGATCTACGCCGGGTGTAAGACCTTGTTCGAGTCCGCGATCAATGCGTTGATAGCAGAACGAACACTTCTCCGGCACACCGCGCGGACGGCGGACGATCTCAGGCGTGCCCCATTGCGGCACGGCGTCGTTCGGTTGCGTGTTCTCTTCCCAATTGAACACGCGCGCTCCGTACGGGCAAGCCA
The DNA here is from genome assembly GCA_919901875.1 of Anaerolineales bacterium. Taxonomy (GTDB): domain Bacteria; phylum Chloroflexota; class Anaerolineae; order Anaerolineales; family VGOW01; genus VGOW01. Next base: position 8,910 of record CAKKQG010000028.1, on the reverse strand, counting down.
CTTCACAATAGCGGCAGCCGATGCACTTGTCGTAATCCATCATCACGATACCGTCGTCGCGTTTGTACGTCGCGCCCACCGGGCACACCTCGGCGCACGGCGGATGTTCGCAGTGCATACACGGGCGCGGCAGATACACCGGCTTGCCGCCCACAGGTTT
>CAKKQG010000028.1:7137-8650 GCA_919901875.1 Anaerolineales bacterium | reverse complement strand
CCACCCAACATCGGCAGTGCCGTCCCCGAATCTAAGGGGGCGCCGACTCCGGACTCTGCGACATTCGGTGTAACGGGCGCTTTGGAATCATCGCCCATCATCAGTTGCACGCCGGTGTGCATTTCTTTCGAGTGGCAGCGTGAGCAAGTATCCGTTCCCACTTTGAACATGTGTCCGGTGTTGGCATGACCCTCGGATGGATCGCCGCTGCGCGGACCCACATGGCAATCGGCGCAGGCTAACCCTTTGCCCGCAGTCGAAGCATGAGACAGCTTGCCCGTCATACTGGCGTGACACTTCTCGCACAGAGCCGATGCGGTGCCTGCTTTAACATTGGTGCCATGCACGTCGTGACATGCGGTACAAGTGATACCTTTCTGCCCGTGCAGACTCAAGTTCAATTCATTCAATGTAGATTTGTGGCAGTGCCCGCACATCTCATTTGATTTATCAACCTTCATTGGCTGCTTCGGGTGATCGCTTTTAAATGCGCCATGACACGATTCGCAGGTCACACCCTCGAAAGCGTATTTACCGGTCTTCGGATCGTAGCCGGTCGTGTGACACTCCAAACAATATGCCGGTGATCGCGCCGCCCTCCAAGCGTTAACAAAAGCGGTCACTTTCATCGCGTCGGCATGTGGGGCGTGCGCCCATGTTTCAGCTTGCGGTTTGTGGCAGGTGGCGCATTTTTCGGGACCGCCGAAGCCGTCGTCGGCGCGGGCGATATTTGCCGAGACGAATAACGCGATGAGTGACAACACCATCGCCATCATCAAATGTAAAAAGAATCTTCGTGAGTTCATAATCTCCAATCTCCAATCTCTAACCTCTAACCTCTTCCTTCTTCGCGCCTCTGTGGGTATGTTGACCGCGCAAAGGCGCGAAGAAAAGGAGGATGTAATCATCAAGCAGTTTGAAACACCAAGCAGTTCATGCATTGCTCCTGCACCCTGCCGCTCAAGCGTTGGCGAGCTCGCCAACAGGGCAGAGGGCGCAGATGGTACGCCGGGCAGCTGTCGCGTTTTGCGGGATCACACCCCATCACTTCCCAACAATGCGGAGCGTCGTGCGTGGGCAGGACGCGCGTCTGGCGCGCGATCTCTGCATCGTGCCACTTCTGATCGAGCTTCATCAACCAGGCGCTGATCAAAAGGGTCATCACAAGCGGCACGCCCAGGCGTAGCACCAGCAACGCCATGACTTCAAGAAACGCTTCCACCTGAGTTCCAGCGCGCCTCGACGTAATGCAGCAATTCACAGATCAGCAAAATGCCAACCACCGGCAAGCCGATCCTCAACGCGAGCAACCCTAAGACTGCAAATAGACTGGTTAACATGGTGATCTCCTTTCAGTTCATAGCGCAAGAATGTGTCTTGTGCCACGTTCCAACCCGGACTTCATTCTGTTTACAGGCTATCAATTTGCGCGCCGAGAATCTATTGGCGGAGCGGAGTAACTTGGGGTGATGCGTTAAAAGCACACGACCCACTGTGGGGCAGTAGGTCGTGT
>CAKKQG010000028.1:0-7037 GCA_919901875.1 Anaerolineales bacterium | reverse complement strand
CAACCAGATTTCACCCCGTTGCATGAACGAATTCCTCGGAGTCTAAAGTGGAGAAAGATCTTAACTCATTATCATTTGCATAATCTTGCCAAAGCGATTCGGCGGCGGCGGCCAGCTGTTCTTTGAGTGTCGGCGCGTTTTTAGAAAGAGGTTGCGTGTTGATTTCTACGAGCATTTGCTTCGTCGCCACTTCAATGACTTTCAGTAACTCAACAGTGGAGAGATGTTTCAACTCATTGAGGATTTGTTGTGTAGTCATAGCAATCACCTTCCCTTTATTTTAGCAGAAACGGAATACGCAATACGGAATACGAATCTCTAATCTCCAATCTCCCTCACGCCTCAATCAACCCCTTCCGTATCGCATACTTCACCAACTCGGAGCGGGTGTGCAGGTTTAATTTCTGCATGATGTTCTCGCGGTGGCGGGCAACGGTGTTGACGCTGATCGTCAGCGAGTCGGCAACTTCTTGATTCGACGCGCCTTCGGCTAAATGCGTCAGCACTTCACGCTCGCGCTCGGTCAGTCCGTCCATCGCCGAAGGCAACTTGCCGGCGTCTACCCGCGTTACAAAATCTTTGACCAGCGCCTTCGCCAACGAAGGATACAAATACACCTCGTGCCGATAGGCGGAGCGGATCGCCGTGAGCAGATCTTCGGGCGCGGCGCGTTTCGGCACGTAGCCGGTTGCGCCCGCCGCCAACATTTCAAAGAAGTATTGTTCGTCTTCGTGGATCGTCAACGCCACAATGGCAATCTCCGGACAGCATTCGTGGATACTGCGTGTGGCTTCAATGCCGCTGATGTCGGGCAGGGTGATGTCCATAACGATCACTTGAGGTTTGAGTTGACGCGCCAAGGCAATTGCCTGCATCCCGGTCTCGGCTTCGCCCACGATGTGCAGGTCGGTTTGAGTCTCTAGCAACATTCGCAGACCTGAACGAACAACGGCGTGATCGTCAACGAGGAGTAGTTTAATTTTGTCCATAATGATTACAAAGGAAAGAAAGGAAACACGGAAACAAGGGAAACACGGAAGCAAAGGAAAGTCGTTTCTATTCCAAGAGGGCGGAGAGAGATTCATTCTAATCCGCAGTCAACTTTTTTTCTCGCCCCGAGCATTTCTCTTATCTCCCTTATTTCCTTTTCCTTTATTCCCCTTTTCTCCTTTCCCTTATTTCCCCTATCTCCTTTATTTCCTTTCCTGAATCGGCACGACCACCGTCACCTCAGCCCCCTTGCCCACAGCCGAGTTCACACTAAAGGTTCCGCCGATCAGCGTTGCCCGTTCTTGCATCCCGATCAGACCCCACGCGGCGCGGTGGTTGCGGTGTGCCAGTTCGCGCTGCGGATTGAAGCCTTGCCCATCGTCGCCTATCGACAGAGTTGCAAACGACTCTTCCAAACATATACGCACTGTCGCCTGTTTCGCTTTGGCGTGGCGTACCACGTTGGTTAATGCCTCTTGCGCGATGCGGAATAAAACCGTGCTAACTTCTGGCGAGAGGGTGTGTTTGCCTTGCGTCTCGAGTGTCACTTTGATCCCGGTGCGAGATTCCACTTCTTGCGTGTACCAACGAAGCGCGGCAACTAAACCCAGATCGTCTAACTGCGACGGGCGCAAATCTGAAACCAGTCGGCGCAGTTCATCAATAGCACGTCCAGCGTGCGATTCAAGTTCGATCACTTGTCGTTCGGCGAGAGCGAGATCGCTCTTCATCGTGGATTGCACACCGCGCAGTCCTAACCCAATTGCCGTGAGCGATTGCCCGGTCTCATCGTGCAGTTCGCGGGCGATGCGTTGGCGCTCGGTTTCCTGTGCCGTGACGATCTGCCGCAAGAGATCGCTCTGAAGTTGTTGACGTTGCTGCGCTTCGCGCATCTGTGCTTCTTTTAATTCGTTCATCTGCCGCGTCCGTTCCACTTCAAACGAACGCAAAGATCGAATAATGAACACAGCGGCAACTGTCGCCATTGTTGCCCGAAAAAGTTGAACCGGGATTCCGAACAGGCTCGAGAAAAGTTCGGTGTTGATGATGGTCGAGGGGAACAGCACACTGCGTTGCGTAAAAATTTGACCGAAGATTCCATACCAACCAAAGGCGATTGCTGCCCACAGCATGTCGCGCCCAAACCGAGTCAGCCCTTGTTCACGAAACGCGCGTTGTTGCTGCACGAATCCAATGGCTGCCATTATGCCTGCCGGGATGCCCAGCGTGTAGCGCGCCCACACATCTATGAGAATTAGCCATTCGTGCGGCGTGCTGACGAAGGGATTCAAAAGAGGGACTCCACCGATCCAGATCAACGTCAGTGTAGACGGAATGAGCCACACCCAGCGGCGCGGCGGTGTAGTAGTGGACGATGAGGCGGTGATCATCAATGTGCCGAAGATCAATAGCGCGATGAATGATCCCGCTAACCACATCACGCGCAAGATGTGTTCGTCAACCGTGAGCTGATAATTTTGAGTGAGCGCCAGGACTTTCTCGAACATCTCGCCCCATTCGTGGATGCCGTGCATCAATCCAAAGACGGCAAGCGGGCGAAGGGCGCGGGCAAATTTTAATTCGGACGAGCGCGCTGACTCGAGCAGCACGGCGAAGCCCATGATGAAAAAGGCTAGCCCGTAGAGGAAGTAAATGAGGATGATGTTTTGCGAGAAGAACGAAACCATTATCGCCTGATCTTTGTCCCGCAGGTTCGACAGAAATTATCTTCGGGCGCGGCGGGTTCACCGCATTGATGACAGAAGGTGACAGCCGCTGCCGATTTTTCGGGATGAACTTCTTTCGGGCGCGGCGGATGCCCCTTCTCCTTGCGGCGGCGCGGCGTTGACTCCGATGACGCCGACGATTCTTCCCTGTTGCGGACAACCCATATCACCCCGCCGAAGACGACGACCACAGCCAGCGCGGCGATGATCGTGATGATCAGCGTTTGATTGTTTGACGACGCGGCGGCGGGCGTGGCGATGGAAACGGGCTCAGCGGCTGGCGGCTTCACCGTAGAGGCGGTGAGTATCGAATCATTTTTTGTGTAGGCTATATCCAACGTGATCGATTCATTGGCGCTGACGTTGCTGCGAGTCTGTTTGAAGTAAGTGAGTCCGTCTGCCCCGACGCTCGATTCGGTTTTGGGCGTGGTGACGAAGTTCGAGGCATTGACCGGCTGTTGGATCACTACAGTGAGTGCTTGAACGGGATAGGGCGCGCGCCAGACGAAATTAAATTTGCGCGAGGGAATTGTTGTGTCGAGTGTGCTGTCGTAATACTCAAATTGAAAAGAGGTGGTCGGCACGCTGAAGGTGATGGCGGTTGTGTTGGCGCCAACGGTGGTGGTGTATTTGAGATCGTACAACAACCCTTGTTGATCTCGATAGGCAACGGCCAGCGGCGTGAACTTGGATGGAATCTCAAACGTAAGTGTGGCGGGTAACTGCACGTTGGGCGCAATTGTGCCGCGAAAGATAACAAGCATCGAAGGCTTGTCGTATTCGGGCCACAGTTCGATCTCCATCCCACTGAGAGCCGATGTGGTTTGGGCGAGTGCGGGTGAGACGGTGAAGATGAGAATGAGAGCGATGAGGAGGGAGGTGAGGCGGTTCATAGTTGTTGGGTGGTTAGCGATTGGAGATTAGAGATTGGAGATTTGAAGTTTGAGATTTGAAATTTGGAGTTTGAGATTTGAAGTTTGGAACTTGGGTTTTTGGGATTTGGGATTTTGTTCTTAAAGTATAACTGAATCGCCGCGATAACAGGCGGGATGTTTGTGAGGGCTTATAGGTTATTTTCTTCGCAAGATTATCGTTTATGTCTTTGAGCATTGCCTATCAATAGGGGTGATGAATCACACTACTATCCATAGTTAAACGCAGTAGAGTTTGAGATGGAGGATTACTTCAGGTGACTGTCACCGCGCAACAATGATTCGAAAGTTCAAATCTCTTGTGCGCGGTGACAGTCACCTAAAGGAGGAGGAGGGGAAAAGGAAAATGTTATGTTGGACGCTCATCAACTTCACGTATTTCTGGCGGCGGCGGAAACACTTAACTTCAGCTTAGCTGCTAAGCGCTTGCACATGACTCAACCCAGCGTGAGTCAGCATGTTCAAACGCTCGAACAGCACTTCAATACCCCCCTTTTTTTGCGTAGTGGACGGCACGTAGAATTAACCGACGCCGGTCAGGCGCTGCTGCCGTTGTCGCGCGAGATGGTGTCGCTCTCGGTTCGCATTGATGAGACGATGCGATCACTCAAAGGCGACGTGTGCGGTCATTTGCTGGTGGGCTGCAGCACCACGCCCGGAAAATATATCGTGCCGCATTTGCTGGCGGAGTTTTTGCGGATGCACCCGCATGTGCAAGCCTCGTGCTATGTCATGGCGCGTCAGAACGCGCTGCAGCTCCTCTCGAAAGGCGACGTGCATCTGGCGCTGGCAAGCGCGCGCGACTTCTCGCGTGATTTTGAATTTCACAAATTTCTCTCCGACGCGATTGCTTTGATCGTGCCGTTGAATCATCCGTGGGCGAGTCGAGATGGGATTGACCCCGAAGAATTATTGGATGCTAACTTTATTTTGCGTGAGGAAGGATGCGGAACGTATAACGCCGTGCGCGATGGTTTGCTGGGCGTCGGCATTTCGATGGATCAACTGCGAACCGCGCTGACCTTGGGTAATTCCGAAGCGATTGCCCTTGCCGTGCAGGAAGGGATCGGCGTGGCGTTTGTCTCGGAGATGGTGGTGACCCGATTAGTTAAAGATAGTGTGGCGCTGGTGCAAGTGCGCGGCTTGGACCTTAGTCAGGATATTTACATTGGTCGCCATATCCATCGTCCGGCGACGGCGGCGCAAAATGCCTTTTGGGAGTATGTCACCACGACCAATAATCGCCCACTGCGCGAGTTGGAGAAAACGCCGCTCGAAGCGTAGGCGGCATCCCCTTTGATTTATGTGCTGTCTACTTTTGTCGTCTTAATACATGACAAGCTTTACTAATCGTCTGCTCATAAATCTATAACAATGGCAGTATGTTGACGCGCATTCACCTCACGATGTTTGTCATGCTTTCGGCATGACTCACGTCGCGAGTATTTTTTGCAAAGGAGGTGATATTACACAAATTAAAACTTAGCGTTTTGCGAAATGTAATTTCGAACATTTTAGGAAAAGGAGAATGTAATGAACAAGAAGTATTTTTATGTGGGCGCGATGTTGCTCGTCCTCGGCTTGATCGTCGTGGCCTGCGCGTCGCCGACTCCGGTGGCGCCGACTCCGTTACCCACAGCTGCGGTGCCAGCAAAACCGACTGAAGCCCCGAAACCGGTTTTAGCAATTCCAAACCAAGCCGATTGGGAAAAATCGGGACACAATGCAATAAAGTCTGAAGCGTTTGCCCATTGGGACAAAGACAAACCACCCGATGGAGCAACCGTTCCGGTTGTGCCAGAAGCGTGCGCGCGTTGTCATAGCGGCGTGGGCTTCAAGGATTTCACCGGCGCGGATGGCAGCGCGGCGCTCAAAGTAGATAAAGCGCCGAACGTTGGCTCGACCATCACCTGTGACTCGTGCCATAACGCCAAAGCTTCGAACCTGACCAGCGTGACTTTCCCCTCGGGAGTCACGATCAAGAATGTGGGTGACGGAATCGCTTTGGCGAACATCCCCGGTCAACCCGTCACCTCGACCCAAGCCTTCCGCCTTAACCCGCTCGGCACCGAAGTGGTCTGCTTGCAGTGCCATCAAGGTCGCGCCTCTAAAGCGACGATTGATACGCAGATCAAGAACGCGGCAGTGACCGACGTGGATGCGATCAGCGACAAGATCACCTTCACCAACATTCACTACTTTGCGGCGGGCGCTACGTTGTATGGCACCGTTGTCAAAGGCGGCTATGAGTATCCCGACAAGGAATACGACGGCAAGTTCGCGCACGTAGATGGTTACGATACCTGCGTCGGCTGCCATAGCCCGCACACGCTCGAACTCAAGATCAACGAGTGCAAGGGCTGCCACACCAACGTCAAGACCAAGGATGACCTCAAGAACATCCGTATGAATGGTTCGTTGCACGACTTTAACGGCAACGGCGATGTTAAAGAAGGTATGGCGGCAGAACTCGACGGCGTGCGCGCCAAGTTGTATAGCGCCATCCAAGCCTACGGCAAGGATGTGTCGAAGCAAGCCATCGCTTACGATGCGGCAACGTATCCATACTTTATGGCAGACAAGAACGGCAACGGCAAAGTGGATGACGACGAAAAGAGCCGCGACAATCCTTATAAAGGTTGGACGGCGCGCTTAGCCAAAGCCGCCTACAACTACCAAGTGTCCCTCAAGGACCCGGGTGCGTTCGCCCACGGCGGCAAATACATCATTCAGCTGATGTACGACTCCATTGAAGACCTCAATGTGAAACTGCCCGCCAAAGTTGATATGGCAAAGATGTATCGCTCGGATGCCGGTCACTTTGCCGGCGACACCCAACCCTTCCGCTTTCGGGATACTTCGGCAGTGGGTGTGCCATTCAGCTGCGCCAAGTGTCACTCGGCAGAAGGTCTGCCGGAGTTCTTGAAGAATGGCGGCACGGTGGTCGTGGATCGTTTAGGTAACACACTCATTGCCGGCGTCAACAACAAAGCCCCCAGCAATGGCTTTAAGTGCGATACCTGCCATGACGATCTCACCAAGTACACTCGCTACAAGATCGCCAACGTCACCTTCCCCAGTGGCAAGGTGGTGGACAGCAAGAACCAAGACACCAATCTGTGTATCAGCTGCCATCAAGGACGCGAGTCCACGACCAGCATGAATATCCAGTTGGCGGGTAAAGACCCGGACAAAGTGGATGCGGCGATCTCCTTCAAGAACATTCACTACTTCGCGGCTGGCGCGTCTCTCTTTGGCACTGACGCTCAAGGCGGTTACGAATATGCTGGCAAGAAGTATGTGGGGCGCAACAATCATGTAGAGGGTTTCAATAACTGCGTGAACTGCCACCAGACGCACGAACTCGGCGTGAAGCTGGATAAGTGCC
>CAKKQG010000027.1 GCA_919901875.1 Anaerolineales bacterium | reverse complement strand
CGGTATATTCCCATGCTTCTTCTGCGGGTTGCTATCTCGCTTGTGCGCTAACAATTCAAGCCCGTTAATTAATCGCGCCCGAGTCTCACGCGGCTCGATCACGTCGTCAATGTAACCGCGTGAGGCGGCGACGTACGGGTTAGCAAATTTCTCGCGATACTCTTTCACCAATTCCGCTTTCTTCGCTACCGGGTCGTCTGCCTCGGCTAACTCTTTACGGAAAATGATGTTGACCGCGCCATCGGGTCCCATCACAGCGATCTCGGCAGTGGGCCAGGCAAAATTTAGATCGCCGCGAATGTGTTTGGAACTCATCACATCATATGCGCCGCCGTAGGCTTTGCGAGTGATGACAGTTAATTTCGGCACGGTCGCTTCGCAATAGGCATAAAGCAACTTCGCCCCGCTACGGATGATGCCGCCGTGTTCTTGTTTGACGCCCGGTAAAAATCCCGGCACATCTTCAAACGTCACCAATGGAATGTTGAAGCAATCACAGAAGCGAATAAATCGCGCGCCCTTCTCCGAAGAATTAATATCCAACACGCCCGCCAACACCGCCGGTTGATTCGCCACAATGCCGATGCTGTGCCCACCGAGTCGGGCAAAGCCGACGACGATGTTCTGCGCGTAATCGGCGTGTATCTCGAAAAATTCTCCGTTATCTACTACGCGGGTGATCACTTCTTTAATGTCGTAAGGTTTGTTCGGATTCTCCGGGATAATCGTGTCAAGCGATTCATCTTCACGCAACGGGTCGTCAATAGACTTAACAAACGGCGGGTCTTCCATGTTGTTCTGCGGAATGTAGCCAAGCATCTTGCGAATCAAAAACATGCAATCGGCTTCGTTCTCTGCCACGTAATGGCACACACCCGACGTGGCGCTATGCACACTCGCCCCGCCCAAATCTTCTTGCGACACATCTTCCGATGTGACGCTCTTCACCACGTCGGGTCCGGTCACGAACATATACGACGAACCCTTGACCATAAAAATAAAATCGGTCAGCGCAGGCGAGTACACCGCGCCACCGGCACACGGTCCCATGATCGCGCTGATCTGCGGCACGACGCCCGAGGCCATTGTGTTGCGTAAAAAAATGTCGGCGTAACCGCCGAGCGAAACCACGCCTTCTTGAATCCGCGCCCCGCCCGAATCATTCAAGCCGATCACAGGCGCGCCGGTCTTCATCGCCATATCCATGATCTTGCAAACTTTTTCGGCGTGGACTTCACCGAGCGAACCACCGAACACAGTGAAGTCTTGTGAGAAGACATACACCAGCCGTTCATCAATCGTCCCCCAGCCCGTCACCACGCTGTCGCTTAAAAATTTTTTCTCGTCTAAATTAAAATCGTGCGTGCGATGCGTGACAAACGCATCCACTTCGCGGAATGAACCGCGATCCAATAACAAGTCGAGTCGCTCGCGCGCGGTGAGCCGCCCACGACTGTGCTGCGTCTCAATGCGTTCCAACCCGCCGCCCACTTTCGACTCTTCGCGTAATTTTCTTAATTGATCAACTTTTAGGTCTAGTGCCATAAATGCTCCTAATCGTAACTACTCTGCCACTCCGTCATTGCGAGGAGCGTTCTTTGCGACGAAGCAATCTCCAAGCGTGACCGAGATTGCTTCGCAAAGTGCGCTCGCAATGACACCTGAGCGGTGACTCCTAATCAAACTTTGCGCGAAGCAAGATGCCCCACGTCAAAATCAAAATCATTATTGAGATGAAAAATGAGAAGCCGAGTGAAATTTGCGAATAATCGGAGCGACCAAACACGAGTCGGTCAAACCATTCTTGACTCTGTGACGCCGCCACGCCCGCGAGAGCTAACCATTTGCCCCAACCCTTCATCCGCCAAAGCGCGAGCGATGCCGCCAGCAACACCCCGCCCCACACGGCGGCGGAGGCGATGGCATACGGCAACGGAATCGAGATCGCAAATTCAGATAGAAATGATTGACGGGTGTATAAAGTGATCGCGCGCGTCCACTGCATCATCGCTAATATAAACACCACAAGGGACACGACAGTTACACTGAAGGATCGGCGCAAGGGAAATGCGGAATGATGAATGTGGAATGTGGAATGGCAACGAGCAGATTCATCATTCCACATTCATCATTCATCATTAAGGTATAAGCACGATCTTCCCCAACACATCGCCTTTGTCTAACTTCTCGTGCGCGGCGCGAATATCGGCGAGAGGGAACGTGGAATCAATCGGCGCGTAGAGTTTTCCGGCAAACACCAAATTCATCACGTCTCTAAAATCCTTCAACGTCCCCATTGTCGAGCCGATGAGCGAGAGATGTTTGCCAAACATAAAACGATTGTCGAATTCAAACTTCGGACCCGCGGTGTTGCCAACGGTTAGGATGCGCCCGCCCTTGCGCGCGCAGCGCAAACTCGTCATCATCGTCCCCGCGCCCACGTTGTCCACCACCACGTCCACGCCGCGCTTGTCCGTCAGTTGATAAACTTTTTTACCCCAATCTTCTTTAGATCGATCAATCAACACATCTGCTCCAAGTGATTGAGCATAATCGAGTTTGCGTTCATCCGAACCGACGACGTAGACAAAACATCCGGCATATTTGGCGATCTGGATCGAAGCGGAGTTGACGCCGCCGCCCGCGCCCACCACCAAAACGGATTCTCCCGCGCGCAGTTTGCCTTTGGTGATCAGCGAATGCCACGCAGTGTGAAAAACGAGTCCGGCAGCCGCCGCTTGATCAAAAGGAAAATTTTCCGGCAGGCGCAAAAGTTGGCGTTCATGCACCGCAACCAGTTCAGCATTAGTTCCATTCGTCGTCTCGCCAAAGAGATGCCAGTCGTCACACAAATTATCTTGCCCGGCCACACACATCGCGCAGTGACCGCAGCCGATATTCGTGTTGATGGTAACTCGATCCCCTGCTTTGAAATTTTTCACGTCGTCGCCAACCGATTCGACAACGCCCGCGCCATCCGAGCCAAGGATGTGCGGCAGGGGCAACTTGAGTCCTTGCCAACCATCACGCACCCATTTATCCACGCGGTTCATCGCCGCCGCTTTGATGCGGACGGCGACCTCACCACGTTTGGGTTCGGGGTTGGCGGCACTCCAAACTGCGTCGCCGTAGATCATTACATCGGGTCCACCGTGCTGAGAGAAGTAAGCGGCTTTCATATCTTCACTAAAAACTTCCGAAGTGCTTCGCATGAGACTTCGGAAGTTTGAAATTACCTCAAGCCCAGTTCCTGCCGGGCGATCACCATGCGTTGTATCTCGCTCGTGCCTTCGTAGATTTCGGTGATCTTCGCGTCGCGGAAATATCGCTCGACGGGCAGCTCTTTGCTGTAGCCCATGCCGCCGTGAATCTGCACCGCTTCGTGGGCGCAGAACATCGCCGTCTCGGAAGCGAAAAGTTTTGCCATAGAGGCTTCGAGCGTGTAGCGCGCGCCGGTTTGTTTGCCGCGCATCTTGGCGAGGGCGGCGTTGTAGATCAACAAACGCGAGGCTTCGATGCGCGTCTTCATGTCGGCGATCTTAAATTGCAAACCTTGAAACTGTCCGATCTTTTGACCAAAGGCTTCACGCTCGCCCATGTATTTAATGCTCGCTTCGTACGCGGCTTCGGCGATGCCCAACGCTTGCGAGGCAATGCCGATGCGACCGGCGTCGAGGACGGTCATGGCAATTTTGAATCCATCACCTTCTTGGCCGAGACGGTTTTCCGCCGAACAGCGATAGTTATCAAAAACAATTTCGCTAGTGGCAGAAGCGCGGATGCCGAGCTTAGGTTCTTTTTTGCCTTGGTTGAAGCCGGGCTGATCGGTGTCAATGAGAAAGGCGGTGACACCTTTGTGTTTTTTTTCGGGTGTGGTCATGGTGAAGAGAAGAATATAATCAGCGACCGGCGCGGATGTGACCCAACTCTTGCGCCCATCAATAATGTAGCTATCACCTTCGCGCACGGCGCGCGATTTCATTGTGCCAGAGTCGGAGCCGGACATAGGCTCGGTGAGGGAGTAGGCGCCGATCTTTTTGCCACTGGCAACGTTGAATAGATATTTTTTCTTTTGCGCTTCAGTGCCAAAAAGATAAATGCCGTTGCAAAACAAAGAATTATTGACGCTCATGATCGTGCCGTGTGATGCGTCTACTTTGCTCACTTCTTCCAACGCCAGCACATAGCTCAAGGTGTCGAGTCCGGCGCCACCGTATTCTTCGGGGACCTCGATGCCCATCAATCCTAACGCGCCCATCTTTTTAACCGTTTCAAAAGGGAACTCGCCACTCTCGTCATGCTCGGCGGCGATCTGGGCGATCTCGTTTTGAGCGAAGTCGCGGGCGGTCTGGCGGATCATTTCATGTTCGGAGGTGAGGGTGAGACTCATTTCGGCTGGAAGTTCGGCGAGAGACATAGAATTGACTCCTTCAAGGGGATGTGCGAGGGATTATAGCATGGGCATCTTGGGTTAATCCGCGTCGCTTGCGCCACTTTTGAGGGCAAATGGTGTTATGTCAGAAGGAACGTAAGATGCGAACTTCAATCTCGAATCGGTTCTTCACCCCCGTTCTCACTCCATTCCTAGAATCGCGCGCGTTGGCGTTGATGATCGTCGGGTGCGCCGTCACTCAAACCCTGCTCGTCTTCTTCGGGGTACCGTCTTGGCAATGTCCTATCCGCGCCGCCACAGGTATCCCCTGTCCGGGTTGCGGTTTGAGTTCGGCGATGGTTTTGCTGCTCAAAGGCAGATGGTTGGAAAGCATTGAACGACATGCTTTCGCGCCGATTTTTTTGATGGCGTTTGTTTTGTTGGGGATCGCCAGTCTGCTGCCTGCTGCGTGGCATAAAAAAGTAGTGGACGTGATGAGCCGCGCCGAACGTCAAACAGGGTTCGCCGTAGTTATTGTATTGGCTTTAGTAGGTTATTGGGGGATACAATTAATCGTGCGGATATAGTGTCTGTCGTCAGACACAGAATCAAAATATCTTTTTATTTTCACAAGGAGAGAGAAACATGAGTACCGTATTTTCAATTTTAGCTTTGTTATGCAATTTGGCAACGTTGGTGTTCTTCATTCTTGTCTTGATTAAGATGTTCCAAAAAGCGGGCGCGCTCCAAGGCATCCTTGGTTTGATCTGCGGCTTGTGGGCATTTATTTGGGGCTGGATGAATCTGAAGGACGAGAAGTTCCAAAACCTTCCGCTCATGTGGAGCTGGACGGGCGCCATTGTTCTCAGCCTCGTCTTCCAGTTTCTCGGCGGCATGTTTGCCGGCAACTAATAGTTTGACCACAACCAAATAAAAACACACGCGCCATCTTTTGAAGATGGCGCGTGGTGTTTAAAAGACCTCACCCCCTACCCCCTCTCCTGATGACAAAAACCAAAGGCGTCATCAGGAGAGGGGATGATTCTTTTCGGTTAAAAATTTTCTACTCCCCTCTCCCGAAAATGCCTT
>CAKKQG010000026.1:23556-28437 GCA_919901875.1 Anaerolineales bacterium | reverse complement strand
TTGACCCGCCTCTCCGTTTTATAATTTCGTTAAACCTCACTGGTTCCGCGATGCGTATCTCTTGGCTGTTGATTATGGTGACCAAGCAAAGCTGCTAAATGTTTCTGAACATTTAGCGGGCATGAATATTGTCTTTCGCAAAAAGGCGCTTTTGGAGATGGGTGGCTTTTTGCCTGAGTTGGGGATGCGGGGAAAACATATTGGCTACGGCGAAGAGACGGAAATGGTGCTGCGTATTAGAAAGCAGCATCAAGATGCTTTGGTATATTATGAACCGCGCCTGCTTCTTTATCATCTGGCGCGTTTAGATAAAATGTCACTGAGATGGAATGTGAAACGCAGTTTTGCCGATGGACGCTATTCCTTTCGGCTATTTGGTTCGAACTATATAGCCTCTCTGCCGTTCGAGAAAGTGATGTTAGAATTTTGGCGTGAAGTGTTACGTTTATTTTATGATATGTGTCTGCGAGTATGGCGGCGAGATCGTGTTCGATACCCATTTTGGCAGAATTATTTTTATGAAATTATTCTTCTGAGAGTCTCGCGGTTAGGGACTCTTTATGAACATTTGACAGGTGCAAAGTGAGTCTTAAGAAAACTCCGATCGCGGTCTTTACCTATAACCGCCCAAAACATACCCAGCGGATGTTAGAGTCGTTGGCAAATTGTGAGTGCCTAGAGGAGTGCGATATTCATCTGTATTCTGATGCGCCGCGTATTCCTGAACATCGCTCAACTGTAGAGGAAACGCGCCATATACTGCAAGAATGGGCAGACAAGTTTGATGCGAAGGTGAAAGAACAAGACACAAACATCGGAGTAGCGCACTCTATCGTTGGTCAAGTCACGGATTTGTGCGCTCGCTACGGGCGTGTCATCGTAATCGAAGATGATTTTGTACTTAGCCCTAGCTATTTGCGCTTTATGATCAGCGGTTTGGATCGCTACGAGCATGAACCACGGGTGTATCAAATTTCCGGGCATACTTACCCAGTGCGCAATTTCCCTCGTACAGCGGACGCGTTCTTTTTCCCTTACACCACTCCCTGGGGGTGGGGAACATGGCAGCGTGCTTGGAAGTTTTTTGAGTGGAAGCCTGCGGGGATGTATGAGCTCCTAGCAGACCCAAAACGGCTAGAGAAGTTCGATCTCAATCACAGCTTTAGATTCTCAAAAATACTTCGCTCATACCAGAACCACGAAGGCGACATCTATGATGTCGTTTGGTATTATATTGTTTATGCCCGGGGCGGGCTGGCTCTTTATCCACGCACTTCACTGGTTTGGAACGGGGGGATTGACGGCACGGGCATTCATTGCATAGATGATCCTGACTATAAACAAACCTCTATGATTCAGGTTTCTCAAACACGCTTGGACGAAAAGTTTAAGTGGCCTTCACAAGTAGCGATGGACCCTATAGCGTTAGACCATCTCAAAAAGTATTTGCGCCAAGAGTTTTACTCCCCTCCTCCGTTTTTCAAACGCGCTAGGCAAAAGATCGATTACGAATTGAATCGCTTGCGGACGCGGTTGAGCTAGTAGTGATGGCTAATACCCCCATCCTCTCCATCACCACCCCCTCCTTCAACCAAGCCCCGTATCTTGAACAAACGATTCGCTCCGTCGTCTCTCAACCGAATGTGGATGTGGAGTATTTTGTTTTAGACTGCGGCTCGACCGATGGCAGTGTGGAGATCATTAAGAAGTATGCGGATCGAATCACGTACTGGGTTAGCGAACCTGACAAAGGGCAGACCGATGCCATTGTGCGCGGCTGGAAACGCGCGACGGGTGAGGTGTTGGCGTGGCTCAACTCCGACGACTACTTCATGCCGAATGCTTTGCAAAAAGTTGCTGAAGCGTTCAGCGATCCAAGCGTGATGGTTGTCATTGGCAGTGGGGCGATTGTGGATGATCAAGGTAATATCATCGGCGACAAGTATGCGCGGCACTTCAATTTGGAAACAATGCTGACGACGGGCGGCGGCGTTCCCAACCAAGCCTCTGTATTTGTGCATCGCTGCGTGATCGAGCAGATCGGTTATCCCGATCCCCAACTGCATTACGTGATGGATTGGGAATACTGGATGCGTATTGCGCTCACTATTCCGCAAAATCAAATGCGAGTGATCTATGAACACTTTGCCGCGCTGCGAACTTGGGAAGGCACAAAGACTCTCACCGGCATCGAAAAAATTTGCGACGAGCATCGCGCTGTGTTCGGAAAACTTTTTGCCAGCAACACACTGCCGCCTCATCTGCAAAAACTTCAAGCGCGATCACTGGCAGGCACTTACATCAAACAAGCTTTCCTGCAATGGCAAGCGGGTCGCGCCGACGACGCGCGCCAAAGTTTGGATCAAGCCAAAGAGATCGATCCAACATCCATTTCGGGCTGGCACGAACTCAAACTACAACTGCAAACACATTTGCCCTATCCACTTTACCAACGCGCGCGAAATATGTGGGGACAGTTGCGCCCTCTCGTCTCCAACTTCCAACTTCCGACTTCCAACTTCTGATTTCTATGTGCGGCATCTGCGGTCTCTATCAATCCGATCACTCTGTTGATCACGCCTTGCTCAAAGCGATGAACAATCGTCAACGTCATCGCGGACCCGACGACGAAGGCTACTACCTCTCGCCCGATCATCAACTCGGTTTTGGTTTTCGCCGCCTTGCCATCATTGATCTCTCGCCCAATGGTCATCAACCCATGACCAACGAAGCCTGTGCTGAGTGCAGTCGAAGCAACGAATCACTTTGGATCGTTTTCAACGGCGAGATTTACAACTATCCTGATCTGCGACGTGAACTCGTCAACGCCGGTCACGAATTTCGATCTACTTCTGACACCGAAACCGTTTTGCACGGTTACGAAGAGTGGGGCGTGGATGTCGTCAAACGTCTGAGCGGCATGTTCGCCTTTGCGATTTGGAATCAAAACGATCACACGCTCTTCATGGCGCGTGATCGACTTGGCATCAAACCGCTTCATTATTACTGGGATGGAAAAAAATTTGCCTTTGCATCCGAGATCAAATCACTTCTCACCCTCAACCTCAACACCGATCTCGATCACTCCGCTATCTGGGATTACTTCACTTACCTCTACGTCCCCACGCCCAAAACAATTTACAAACACATTCGCAAACTGCCGCCCGCGCATTACGCCATCTTCAATGGCGATATAAAGATTCACGAGTATTGGGATGTAAAGAATTGGGGCACTTCGCCTTTATCCAAAGGGGATGCCGCCGATGCCGTGCGCGACCAACTTTTTAAATCAACCGCCTCTCACCTCATCGCCGATGTTCCCGTTGGCGTCCTCCTCTCAGGGGGACTTGACTCAAGCGCGGTAACAGCCGCTGCCTCCAACGTCCAACGTCCAACTTCCATCCTTCAATCTTTCTCCATTGGATTCGACATCCCCGAACACTCCGAACTCGAATACGCCCAAATCGTCGCCGATACATTTAAGACAACACATCGCACGCGCATCGTCTCGCGTCAAGATTTTTCATCCGCGCTCGATCAGATGATCGATCTTTACGACGAACCCTTCGCCGACGGCTCCGGGTTGCCGACTTTGGCTGTGTCGCGGTTGGCGGCTGAATATGTGAAGGTTGTGGTGGCGGGTGATGGCGGCGATGAGACGCTCGCCGGTTACGTCCGTTATCTCAAATGGGTGGAGATGGCTCAACGCGAGAGTGGCACGCCGTCTTTCCGAAAGTTACTCTACGAAAAAATTTTACTCAAAACACTCGCCCCTTTCACGGGCGTGCCAAAAGTTTTGGGCTTGATCAGCGCGGGCGATATTGATCTGCGTGGCAAGCGCGGAGCGGATCGTTATGGCGCGTTGATCGATCCGGTGAAAGTGTTTCAAAAACCGAAACTGCTTCCCGACCTTGCCCGCGAATTTAAAGACTACGATGATTATTGGTACGTGCGAAAATTTTGGCGTGATGATCTGGATGAGGTTTCGGCGATGCAATACGTGGATCTCAAAACCTATTTACCCGACGATATTTTGACGAAAGTGGATCGGGCGAGCATGGCGGCCTCGCTGGAAGTGAGAGTCCCACTTTTGGATCATGCTTGGGTGGAGTTGGCGGCCTCACTTCCGGCTGAGTGGCGATTCCAAAAATCAATTTTCCGCGATGCGCTTGTTGGCGTGTTGCCCGAATCAATTTTGAATCGAAGTAAAAAAGGATTCTCGGCGCCGTTATTAAATTGGCAAGAGGCGCAAACGATCAACGGCGCGCGGCTCGGCGGCTCGGCGTTGTGGGCGTGGCAGGTGTATGAGGCATGGAAAATAAAACACGCCTAACCTACATCACCAGCGGCACATTCCCCACATCAAAAGCGTCTTCGATTCAAGTGATGCAGATGTGCGCTGCCTTTGCCGAAGCGGGCGCGATGGTAAAATTGATCGCGCGCCAAACCGCAACTGATGCGGATGTGTTTGCTTATTACGGCGTAGCCCCCACGTTCACCTTCACGACTCAATCATGGTGGAACATCCCCCGCGCCGCCGATGTCTTTCAGGCGCGATCAGTTTTTGCCGAGCGTGGATCGAATTGGGTGTGTTACACGCGCGGGCGCGATCTCACTGCGCCGATGTTTGCCTTGATGCGCCGCGCGCGGGCGATGATCGAAGTTCACGGTTTGCCCACGACGGCGCGTGAGCGATGGACGCTTCAACAATTTTCTAAACATCCACGCGCGCACATCATCAGCATCTCGCAACCGTTGAGTGATCATTATGAGCGCGAGTATGGAATCAAAACTTTTCTTGCGCCCGATGCAGTGGATATTGCACGCTTCACTCCGCAGTTGACGAAAGAAGAAGCGCGTCAGCAGTTGGGCGTAGGGCAA
>CAKKQG010000026.1:18193-23456 GCA_919901875.1 Anaerolineales bacterium | reverse complement strand
CGCAATGATGACGATGTGAAGATGTGGCGTGATCGCGCGGCGGCGGCGGGTGCGATGAATGTGACCTTCGCCGGGTATCAGCCGCCAACGCGTGTGCCGCTTTATCTTTTCTCTGCCGATGTGTTAGTGATGCCGTATAACTCGCGTATCTTAACCGGCAGTGGTGAAGACATTACGAAGTGGACATCGCCCTTGAAACTTTACGAATATCTCGCCGCAGGTCGCCCGATTGTGGCGAGTGATGTGATCCCCATGCGATCTGTTTTGACGCACGAAGACAATGCGCTACTGACTCAACCCGATAACGCCGACTCGCTACGCGCGGCGATCCAACGGTTGATAGACGAAAAAGGTTTGGGCGCGAACTTGGCAGCATCCGCGCGGAAGATGGCTGAAGCGAATACGTGGGCGGCGCGGGCGAAAAAAATTTTGGAGTTGGCGAGTGCTTAATCGTTTTTCAAAATGGACATGGGGCGTGATCGCCTTGACGTTGGCGCGGGCGATCATGATCGCCTTGATGTTTCTCGACGTGCCAAAGTTGGACTACCATGTGGGTTGGGCGTTTTATCATGGCGGCGATGAATTTTTGTATTTCAAAGTTGCCAACGATATTTTGGCGGGCAAGTTTTTATTTACGACCGTGAGCGGCGGGTGGGCGTTTGTGGTGGCATTGGCAACATGGTTAACGCAAGCCGATCATTATGAAGCGACTCTGCCGGTGCTAACGCCGCTCAACGGAATTTTTTTGAGCGTGTGCAGCGTGTGGTTGGTAGCCCGCTTGACGCGCTTGTTAACTGCAGACGATTCTCAAAGTTTGCTGGCGGCGGCGGTGTGGACATTCTCGCCCTATCTATTGTGGGTTGCCTTTAGTTTTTTTCCAAAAGCGATGGCGTTGCAAAATGTGTATGTGCCGCGCCAGTTGTGGTTAAATGGTTTGACCGATGCCCCCTCAATTTTTTTGGTGATGCTCGGCGCAGTGTTGTTGTTGAAAGCGCATCAAACACAGAATGCGAATCGTTTGATTTGGATCGGGTCGGGGGTTATGTTTGGGCTGGCGTTGTCAATTCGCATTCATACGCTGGCGATGATCGCCCCGATGTGGTTCGCGCTTTTGTTGGCGCGGCGTTGGCGCGAATTGTTGTGGGTGGTGTTGGGCAGCGTGATCGGTTTTGCTCCGCAGTTCGTTTACAATGGTTTGGTCGGGAATATATTTGATACGCCGTATATTCGTAATTGGCTGCGCCCGCAAAATGGCGGCATCAGTTTTGAATGGAACAACACGCCGTTCTCGCCGCGCTTCTTGTTGAGTAATTTGATCACGATCACGCGCGGAAACATCCTGCTGATGATCGTCGGTGTCGCGGCGGCGGGCGCGGCGGCGTTTGCCTTTGTTCGGGCGTGGCGGCTGCGCGGCGGGGTTGAAGCGATCATTATGTTCGTCGCGCCGCTTGCTTCATTCGGCTTGCACGTCACCGCCTATCTCTTTCTCGATGATCCGATTCGATTCAGTATGCCGGCGATTACATTGGGGCTGCCGGCTATGGTGTGGACTCTGTTTGCCAGACCGACGCGGTCTTAGAGACCGCGTCGGTCTTTGGAGGATTGTTATGAAAATTTTAGTAACAGGCGGGTTAGGGGCTGTCGGCACACCCTTGAGTCGTGAACTGCGTCAACGCGGACATGAGGTGTGGGTGTGTGATCTGCCGCACGGCGAAGGTCCCAACTATATGCGCTGCGACGTGGGCAACTATCGCCAAGTGCAGCGCGTCTTTGATCGCGTGGATTTTGAATTTGTATATCACGCCGCCGCTGAGTTCGGTAGATGGAACGGCGAAGATCATTACGAGCAGATGTGGCATTCTAACGCTATCGGCACGAAGAATATGTTGCGGATGCAAGAGCAGCGCAAGTTCCGCATGGTGTTCTTTAGCAGTTCTGAAATTTATGGCGACTGGACGGAAGTGATGCACGAAGACGTCGCCGACGAACACGCGATTCGACAGATGAACGATTACGCCATCTCGAAATGGGTGAACGAAATGCAGATCATGAATTCGGCAGATCGTTTCGGCACAGAGACGGTGCGCGTGCGGCTGTTCAACACTTACGGTCCTGGCGAGCCTTATTCAGAATATCGCAGCGTCGTCTGTCAATTCATTTATCGCGCTCTGCACAATATTCCCTATACTGTTTATCTCGATCATCATCGCACGTCATCCTACATCGAAGATACCGTGCGGACGTTAACCAATATCTCTGAACGATTTAAGCCGGGCGAGGTGTATAACATCGCTGGCACAGAGTATCACGACATCAAAACGATCTCCGATATGATCTTGAAGTATGTGGGTAAAGATGATCGTTTGGTGAAGTATGTGCAAATAGAAGAACACAACACCCGCGATAAGAAAGCCGATATTTCAAAATCGGTGCGCGATCTCGATCATCGTGTTGAAGTCCCGATGGCGGTGGGCATCCCCAGAACGATTGAGTGGCAGAAGAAAGTGTATGGCAGGTAGCAGATGGCGTATGGCGGATAGCGTATTGCGTGATACGTAATGCGTGTTGCGTGATGAGTGATGTGTGATGCGCGATACGCGATATGCGATATGCCATTAGCGAGTTACAACTATGACTGAATTCAAAAAACAAACTATCGTCGTCATCGGCACGGGCTATGTAGGTCTGCCAGCAGCATTGTTATTAGCGCGTGCAGGTCACACCGTGATCGGCGTGGACATCAACGAGAACATTGTGCGGGCGATCAACGACGGCGTGCTGCATATCAAAGAAGACGAACTGCAAAAGATCATGGACGAGCCGCAAGTGCGCGCCAACTTACGCGCGCAGATCACGCCCGCCGAAGCCGATGTATTTTTGATCGCCGTCCCCACGCCAGTGGATCACCGCAAAAAAGTTGCCGAGATGAAATACGTGCGTGAAGCAACGGAATCTATTGTGCCGTATCTCAAAGCGGGCAACGTGGTCATTTTGGAATCGACGGTGCCACCGTTAACCTGCAAAGAATTCATGACTCCGATTCTAGAGAAGAGTGGGCTCAAAGTCGGCAAAGATTTGTATCTGGCTCACTGTCCGGAGAGAATTTTGCCCGGCGATGTGTTCTATGAGATCGTCCACAATGATCGCATCATCGGCGCGGCAGATCAAAAAGCACGCGACCTTGCTAGCGCGGTCTACGCCACCTTCGTCAAGGGCAATCTCTATCAAACTGATGACGTCACCGCCGAGTTGTGCAAGCTCATGGAGAATACCTATCGTGATGTGAACATCGCCCTTGCCAACGAGTTTGCCGCCGTCGCCGAAGGTTTGGGCATTGATCCATTTCAAGCGATTGAACTTTCCAACAAACATCCGCGCGTAAAAATTCTGCGCCCTGGCATTGGCGTTGGCGGTCACTGCATCCCGCTTGACCCGTGGTTCATCAAAGAAGTTGACCCCGCCAACTCACGGCTCATTTTTACTTCGCGTCTGATCAACGACGAGATGCCTCACAAGGTTGCCACGAAAATTCGCAAAGCTGTGCGCGATATTGCGAATCCAAAGATCATCATCATCGGCGCGGCGTATAAAGCAAACACCGAAGACCCGCGCGAGAGTCCGGCAATTGAGATCGTCAAACTTTTGCGCGAAGATGGTTATGAGATCGAACACTTCGATCCGCTGGTGGAGGGTTATCGCTGGAAGTCAACTCTCGCCGCAGCCTGCAAGGGCGCGGATATGCTCGCCGTTTTGATTCAACACAAAATTGTGATGGATGAACTCAACGCGAACCGCGCCGAGATCGAAAAGGGGATGCGGACGCCGCGTGTGTTGGTCTTCGGATGATCGGGTTGCTATTTGTTGCGGCGGGCGCGTTGTGGTTGTGGCTGCCCACGCGCCGCCTGCTCAACGGCTCGCCGCATTTTGCGCCGCTAACTTTTTTTAGCGGACTCGGACTCAGCCTCGGCGCGATTTCGATCTTGATGATGTGGATCGGACTCGCGCCGACTCCGCTTCTCACCGCGCCGATCATTTTATCCATCCCGATCATCGGGGTTGCCGCCTCTCTTCCCCAAACCCTAAGGGTCTTTAAGACCCTTAGGGTTTCACTTTCCCTTATTTCCCCTCTTTCCCTTAAATCCTTTTTACTAATTGTTTGCCTCATCACAACCCTCATCATCGCCATCAACACCATCTCTTATCCCTTCTATCGCTACGACACCATCACCCGCTTCGCCCCCAACGCGCGCACGCTACTCACCTTAGCCCGCATCCCCGAATCACTCACCGGCTATCCGCTTGGGATGCAAATGCTTTATGCCTTTGGCTTCATGGCGGCTGGCGGCGTCAACGATCACTTCGCCGGAATCTTCGTCGCCTTAACTGCATTGGGCATGATCGGTTGCGTGTATCTTTCAACACGACTTATCTTCAGTGAACGCGCCGCGTGGTGTGCCACGATCTTGGCAATTAGCTCACCCGTGTTCGTGGATTGGGCGACTTCGGGCTACGTGGACGTGCCGGAAGGTTTCTATCACGGGCTGACGTTCATCTTTGCCTTGTTGTGGCTGCAACGCGGCGAGACTCGTTATGCGATTCTCGCCGGAGTCATGGCGGGTCTCGCGCTGTGGATCAAGCAATCGAGTCTGGTGTTACTTCCGGCGTTAGCCGTTGTGCCGTTGTTGCGCCTGTTCACGACACGCGACTTTAAAAAAGAATTTTTATTGGGGGTGAGCGCGCTCTTGCCATTGATCATCATCGGCATCCCGTGGTATGCGCGCAGCTATTTCATGGGGCAAACGATCTTGCCCGCGCCCAGCAGTTACGACGAACTATTTATTGATCGTTCCCTCTCCGCCTTCATCACCTTCTGGCATCGCCGCGATGAATGGGGCTTGCCCTTCGGATTAATGACCCTCTTCGGTGTCGTTCTGCTTCCATTTGTCTTCATCTCTCGTTGGCGAACTTTTTCCAACCTCCAACTTCCGACCTCCGACCTCCAACCTCCAACTTCCAACCTCTATTCCCTAATCCTCCTCCTCGCCTTCACCGTCCCTTATCACTTCTTATGGTGGTGGCAGTTCACTTATCAAGCACGGTATTTGTTAGTTTCACTACCAATGTATGCCGCCCTTGCGGGTTTCGCTTGCGATTGGTTTTTAGATCGCCTGCCCTTTAAATTTCCATCGTGGTCAGTCGCGCTAGTTTCGCTGGCGTTGATGTTCTATGGTGCGTATCCACGTTTGGGCGCGGTGTATCATCT